>JBCBGJ010000376.1:0-2969 GCA_038526925.1 Pseudomonadota bacterium | reverse complement strand
ATTGGTCGTGCCGAGGTCGATTCCAATAATCTTACCCATAATTTTTCTCTCCTTAGCCGCCGCCATTTGCCTCGAATCGGCCTGCTATGCAGCACCAGCAACCTGCGGCTCTATACACAAAGATGGTCGAAGGTGAAGACGGTGTTTCAGTCCGGTCGCCTCCGGTCCCACCGGATGTGGGAAACGTCGGGACATCTTCAAGGGGTTTTATGGAGATAGACCTGGCAAAGAATTTAGTGGGCAAAACTGAATAAATTGCGCTACATCTGTCACATAACGATCGGAGACCCCTCATGCGCCTTCTCATATCTCTTTCAGCCCTCGCCCTCGCAGCCTGCTCCGGCACGAGTGATCAGACGGCGTCAGAGAATTCTGACACAGTAGAATCTCCGCAGATGCCAGCAGAGTCAGCGCCAAATCCGGAAGCGTCCGCCGGCAACGCGCTCCCAAACCTAGAACAAGCTTGGGTTGCAACAGGTTTCAATGCGCCGGAAGGGGTCGCGACAGATGGCAGCATTTTGTACATCTCGAATGTCGCAGGCGAAGGGAACGTCAAAGATGGCGAGGGTTGGATCAGCCGCGTCTCGATGCAAGGCGAGGTGCTGGAAGAAAAATGGGTGCAAGGTCTCAACGCCCCGAAAGGTATGGCTGTTTTCGACGGCAAACTCTTCGTCTCGGACTTTGATGTCTATCACGTGATTGATCTCGCTTCGGCTCAAATCGAAAACACATATCCGGTCGAAGGCGCCGGTTTTCTCAATGACATTACGGTTTGGCAGAATGGCGTCTATTTGAGCGATTCCGGCTCGGCGCGGATTTTTCAAATCGATGTGAACGGCTACAAGGAATGGCTCGCCGATGATCGCCTTGGCGGCGTGAACGGGCTCACGCCGGATGGGGATCGACTGCTCATCGCAACCATGGCGTCCGGTAGTTTGTTCGAAACGCTCGGTGCGCGAGATTTGACCGAAATCGCGAGCGGAATGGAAAACGCTGACGGCATCGCTCTGCTCGATGATGGCAGCTATCTTGTCTCAAGCTGGCCAGGGCAGATTTGGCATGTTGGATCTGATGGGCAGACCACCGAGATCCACAATACCGAAGACACCCCAACCTATCAGAATGATCTGACCCGTATCGGCGATATGATCATTGTTCCAAACTGGCAGCCGGGAACAGTGACCGCGTGGCGCCTCGGCGACTAGTTCGCCTGACCAGCACTGACCGCAACCATCGCGGCGCGCAATGTTCGGTCGCCAATTTTCCAACCGGCTTGGAACAGGCTCGCAATCGTGCCGTTCGGGTGCTCGGACGGAATATTCGCGACGGCCTGGTGCAAGTTCGGGTCAAAAGCCGCGCCAGGTTCCGCTTCAATCGCGGTGACGCCGTGGCGCGTCAGAACTGTGTGTAGCTCTTTTTGCGTCATCTCGATGCCGCCGAGGAGGCCCTTGCCGCCATCGGTTAGCGCGTCGCGCTCATCTTCCGGCAGCGCTTCCAGGGCGCGCGCCATATTGTCCGAAACGCTTAAAAGGTCCCGCGCAAACTTCTCGATGGCATAGACCCGGGCGTCGCTCTTTTCGCGCTCTGAGCGTTTACGGAGGTTTTCCATCTCCGCCATAGCGCGCAGCATTTGGTCCCGCAGCTCTTGCTTTTCGACCTCGAGCGCCAAGAGCTGCTGATCCGGTGTCAGCTCAATCGGCTCCTCAATATCTGCGCCCTCAGCATCAAGCTCTGTTTCTGCCTCAGGTTCAGCTGCTTTCGCCGCTTTCAAAATCTCGTCAGCCGCCGCTTTGAGGTCGGCTTTGCTGGCATCTGGGCCCAGCTCTGGGGCGTCGTCTTTGACTGTTTCGTCACTCATCGCTTCAATTCACTCATTCTTGGCGGTGCTTGCCGAGCACCTCTCCAACCATCCGTGCTGTATAGTCAACCATTGGTATCACCCGCGCATAGTTGAGCCGGGTTGGCCCAATCACCCCGAGCGCGCCAATGACCTGACGTTCGGCGTTCATATAGGGAGCAACGATCACGCTTGAACCCGAAAGCGGAAAAAGACTGTTTTCTGATCCTATGAACAGGCGCACGCCATCGGCGTCGCGGGTTGAATCGAGCACTTCCAAAAGCCCTTGCTGACGCTCCAGCACATCGAACAGTTGGCGTACGCGCTCCATATCTTCGGCCGCGGACGTGTCATCCAAGAGGTTTGCGCGGCCTTGTATAATCAGTCTGCGTTCTTCACCGGGCGCTGCGCCGCTCCACTCGGCGAGGCCTCGCTGCACCAAATCAGCCGTCGCCGCATCCAGTTGAGCCTGGTGCGTCGCGATTTCCGAGCGCACATCTGTAGCCGCTTCATGCAAGGTCCGGCCTTTCATGCGCGCCGCAAGATAGTTCCCCGCCTCGATCAGCACTGTTTGCGGCAAACCCGACGGAATCTTCACCAATCGGTTCTCAACATCGCCCTGCTCTTTGACGAGTACACAGAGCGCCTCGCCGGTTGAAAGCGGGACGAACTCGACGTGGCGCACAGCGGCGTCTTGCGTCGGTGACGAGACCAGACCGGCGCCGCCTGCAAGGCCCGATAAAAGCGAGGAGGCTTCTTTCAACACGCCGCCAAAGTCGCGGCCGGCGCCATTAAGGCGCCCCTCGATCGCGGCACGATCGGCCTGACCGGGATCGCCCATCTCCAGGAAGCCATCGACGAAGAGGCGAAGACCCGCATGGGTCGGCATACGCCCTGCAGACACGTGCGGCGCGTCGAGCAGGCCAAGATCGGTCAAATCAGACATCACATTGCGGATCGACGCCGCGGACAGCTCGATCCCAGCCTTCGACAGGGTCCGCGACCCGACAGGCTCACCGGTTTCGAGATAGGTCTCGACGATTTGCTTAAAGATATCACGCGAACGCTGATTAAGCGCCTGCATGATCGAGGTGTCCGCGGTCATAGGGATTGAATAGTGCGCCAACGGGTG
>JBCBGJ010000375.1:0-2970 GCA_038526925.1 Pseudomonadota bacterium | reverse complement strand
GACGAAGCTTTGTTCGAAACAATGGCAGACCCAAGGATCGCGCCTTTCATGCATTTGAGCCTGCAACACGGCGATAATCTTATGCTGAAGCGGATGAAGCGTCGGCACTCGCGCGAACAAGCGATTGAGCTCTCCGAGCGGCTCCGCGCGATCCGTCCCGATATGGCAATCGGCGCTGACATAATTGCGGGCTTCCCGACCGAGACGGAAGCGGCTTTCGAGAACTCGCTGCGCCTAATTGAGGAATGCGAGATCGCGTTCCTGCATGCGTTTCCTTACAGCCCGCGACCCGGCACACCCGCTGCGCGCATGCCGCAACTTGAAAAAGCCCTCATCAAAGAGCGCGCGGCGCGGTTGAGAGCCGCTGGCGCCGCTGCGCTGGTTAAGCATCTTGATGCCCGCCTGGGCTGGGAAACTGAGGTTTTAGTCGAGCGCGGCAATCAAGGACGTTTACCGGATTTTACACCCGTTCGATTTGACGAGGTCAGCGGTGAGGCTGGACGCCCCGTTCCGGCGCGGATAATCGGACATGATAAGACAAGACTAGAGGCGGTCGCTTTATGATCCTGTGGTTCGGCAAGAAAAAGAAAAAAGAAGAAGCGCTCCAAGCTGGCGCCGAGATGGAAGCGCCAGAGCTATCCGCCGAAGAGCTCGCGACCAAGCAAGCCGAGGACGCCGAAGCAGCTCGTTTGGCCGAGGAAGAAGCGGCGCGCAAAGCAGCAGAACAGGCCGAGATTGAGCGCAAAGTCGCCGAAGCCAATCGCGCCTGGGAAGAGCGCCAGAAACGCGAGGCTGCAGAGGCAGAGGCTGAGGCGGCGCGTCTAGCTCAAGAAGCCGAAGCACGCGAAGCCGCTCGCATAAAAGCTGAGCAGGACGCAGAGGCTGCGCGTCAGCGTGCAGAAGCAGATGCCGCGGCAGCTGAGGAAGCAGAGCGCGCGAAAGCTGAAGCTGAACGTCTCGCCGCCGAAGCTGAAGCGGCGCGCCAAGCCGAAGCGGCCCGCCGCGCGCAAGAAGAGAAGGCCAAGGCCGAGCTTGCCTTGCTCGAACAGCGCCGCGCGGATGAGGCATTAAGACAGCAACTCGCCGAAGAACGCGCGCGCCGTGAAGCAGAGCGCCAAGCGGCGATCGCGCGCGGTGAACCTGACCCCTATGCGGAAGTCGCCGAGCCAGGCTTTTTCTCAAAACTGTCTTCGGGTCTCGCCAAATCAAGCTCGAAAATGGGCACCTCGATCACCAGTTTGTTCACGCAGCGAAAGCTCGATGATGACGCGCTGGAGGATCTAGAAGACATTCTTTTGACCTCTGATATGGGCGGCAAAGTCTCGGCGCAGATCGTGGCGAACCTTGCAAAAACACGCATGGACAAAGACGTAACCGGCGATGAGATCAAACGCGCGCTCGCCGATGAGATCGAAGCCATCATGTCGCCGCGCGAGCAAATCGTCGATTTCTCTGACGGGTCGCGGCCCCGCGTTGTTTTGTTCGTGGGCGTGAACGGATCGGGGAAGACCACCACGATCGGTAAGATTGCATCCAAATTACAGGAGCAGGGCGCTAAAGCCCTTCTCGTGGCGGGCGACACGTTTCGGGCGGCCGCGATTGAGCAGCTGACGGTCTGGGGAGAGCGGGCTGGTATTCCCGTACTCGCCAAAGAGCCGGGCGCAGATGCGGCAGGGCTTGTTTATGAAGCGATCGAGAAAGCCAAGGCTGAAGATCTCGATCTGGTCTTGGTCGACACAGCCGGGCGCTTGCAAAACAAAACAGAGCTTATGGCGGAACTTGCGAAAATCGTTCGCGTCACGCGCAAGCTCGATCCAGAAGCTCCGCATGATGTAATCTTGGTTCTCGACGCAACCGTGGGCCAGAATGCGCTGAGCCAAGTCGAAGCGTTCCGTCATACAGCTGATGTTAGCGGCATCGTCATGACTAAGCTTGATGGGACTGCGAAGGGCGGCGTCCTGGTGGCGATTGCTGAGGCCCACGCCTTACCGATCCATTTTGTCGGCGTTGGTGAGAAAGCCGAAGATCTTCAACCCTTCTCGGCGCAGGCCTATGCCCGTGCATTGGTCGGACTTGCGGACATGCCGGTTGAAGAGCCAGAGCCGGCATGAGCGAAGAAAAAGACCTCCTCCGCGCGGCCTTAAAAGAACGCCGCGAAGAGCTCACCGCGCGCGACCCAGACGCAGGTGAAACGCTGGCGGACAAGTTCCCAATGAAGCTTTTCGAACGCTATGGACCGACCGTGGCGCTTTATTTGCCGATTGGAAGCGAGATCGATCCAAAGCCTCTGATGGGCAAGCTTGTTGCGGCCGGGGCCAAGCTCGCCCTGCCTTGTGTCCAGGATGATGGTAGCATGGTCTACCGCGCCTATACGCGCGGCGATATGCTGGAACAGCGCCCGTTTGGCTTGCTGGAACCCAATCCGGAAGTGCCCGAGGTTAATCCGACTTTGGTGATTACGCCGCTGCTGGGCTTTGACCGCAATGGTAACCGGCTTGGTTATGGTAAAGGTCATTATGACCGCGCGCTCACGCGATTGCGGGAGCAGGGCCGCGTTTTTGTCTGCGGCCTCGCCTATTTCGGACAGGAGGTGGAAGAGCTACCTGCTGAGCCGCATGATGTACCCCTCGACTGGGTGATGACAGAGCGCGGATCGATCCCGCTCTTCATGATGCGCGCCATGTCCGAGAACGGTCCTAACGCTTCCGACTAGTCGCCTAATACGCGAATTGGCAAGAGGATTGCTTCTAATCAGGCGAACGAGAGGCGTCGTGCCGTTTTGAGGCGTTAGAGGACAGACCGCATGCACTGGAGCTTTTTTGCGATCGCAGCGCTCGGATTGCTGTTGGCGCACGGCTTGAGACTCCCCTTCGTCGGATCGAAAGCGATCTCGGTGACCGCCTTTCTGGCGGGCTTGATCGCCGCTGTTGTCATCATCAAGTCAGTTGCAGCCGCCAATGGGATCGGCCG
>JBCBGJ010000374.1:0-2976 GCA_038526925.1 Pseudomonadota bacterium | reverse complement strand
CACCTTGGTATCTAGCGACGTTGAAAAAGCGCTATGGAGACGAACGCCCGAAACATCGAACATGGCTGTCTGGCATATTGGCGGGCTCGACGGCTGTGCTGCTCTTAGGGGCCCTTCAGCCCTATACGAAGAATGGAACCGGCACCGTTCGCGCGATTTCGAACAGTGATCCGGTGACCGATTGGCGACAGTACGGCAACTCCGATGGGGGCTCCCGTTTCGCAGAAATCGACCAGATCAACGTCGAGACCGTATCCGGCTTAAAAGAGGCGTGGCGGTTCCGGACGGGCGTCGAGGACGACTTCAAAATGACGCCGCTGCAAGTCGGTGGGCGTGTCTTCATTTGTACTGCGCGAAACATCATTATCGCGCTTGATGACAATACGGGCGCAGAGCTTTGGCGATATGACCCAGAGGCGGCGCCGCCCGCCGCGCACCAATATGCGCGGACGTGTCGAGGATTGAGTTACTATGAAGCACCTGCGACCTATTCGGGGCTTTGTCGGCAGCGGCTCGTGATGGGGACGATTGACGCGCGATTGATCGCTGTGAATGCGGAAACAGGGGAAACGTGCGATGATTTTGGTGTTTCAGGCGCGGTTGATCTTCGCAAAGGGCTCAGCCCACACGGGCCGAACGACTACTATGTGACCTCTCCGCCGCTCGTGGCAGATGACGTGTTCGTCGTCGGCGGCCTGGTCAATGACTCGCAAAAACTTGGTCTGCCGTCTGGGGTGGTCAAAGCCTTTGACGCGATAACAGGTGCCTTTGTTTGGGCCTGGGATATGGGAAATCCTGGTGTCACGACAGAGCCTGCGGAAGGCGAGTATTATACGCCCGGCACACCGAACGTCTGGTCGATCATGAGCTATGACGAAGAGCTCGACTTGATCTATGCGCCCACGGGTAATGCCAATCCGGATTGGTTCGGGGGTGAGCGTCGACCGTTCGATGAAGAGTGGTCAGCTGCGGTGGTTGCGCTTGACGGCGCGACGGGGATACCGGCTTGGAAGTTCCAAACGGTTCATCATGATATCTGGGACTATGACGTCCCCGCGCAACCGGTTTTGGTCGATGTTGATCTCGAAGGCGAGCTCGTTCCATCCATTGCCGTTCCGACCAAGCGCGGTGAGATATTCTTGCTTGATCGCAGAGACGGATCGCCTGTCCACCCGATTGAAGAACGCGAGGTTCCGCAAGTCGAGATCGCCGGAGACTATTTATCGCCGACGCAACCGTTTTCGTCGTTGCCGAATTTTAGGCCGTATCGACACGAAAAAGATATGTGGGGGCTAACCCCGCTCGATCAGATGCTTTGCCGGATCGAGTATCAGATGATGCACTATGAGGGGCATATGACCCCGCCAACTCCTGGCGGCAGTTTGTACTATCCAGCGAATTTTGGCGGATTCAATTGGGGCAGTGTTTCGGTCGATGCCGACAATGGCCTGTTGATTGCTGCCCCCATGATGCTGGCCAGCCGATTGATGTTGGTGACGCCTGAGCAAGTCGCGGAAGCTGGGCCGCGCGCAGCGCTTATGCTGGGGCCAGATCACCCGGCTGTACGCATGGACCCAGACGCCCCGATGCCGGAACCAAGAAAGCCTAATCCGGATGACCCGTATGATTATGTCCGCGTGAAGTATTATGGGCTGCCTCTGCCGTTCATGTCGCGGTTTGTGTTTCCGATCTTCGGCAATACGCAGGTGCCATGTTTCGAGCCGCCATGGTCGCGGATCGCGGTGATTGATCTCAATACGAATGAACTCTTATGGAGTCGGCCGGTCGGCAGTATGAAACAATCTGGTCCATTTGGGTGGCGAATGGGACTACCGTTCCAGGTTGGAACACCAATCCGAGCTGGAACCATGACGACCCGGGGTGGTTTGACCTTTTTGAGTTCGACCATGGACAGCACGGTTCGTGCCTTCAATGTCAGGACCGGAAAAGTCGAGTGGGCAGTCGATCTGCCCGGAAACGGGCAATCGACGCCTATGAGTTATATCTCCGAAGAATCCGGTAAACAGTTCCTCGTCGTAACTGTGCCGAACCCGAGCTGGCGCTATCCGAGGGACCCTGCAAACGGGACTTACACGGACTCAAAATCCATCATTGATGGTGAGGGCGGATACGTGATCGCCTACGCGCTCCCGGATCCCGAATAAGGACTTCAGAAACAGTGGGGCACGTTGACAGCGTGGCTTGGTATAAATAAATGAACAAGTTCAATTTATGGCTTTCTGTTCACTCGAACGCCGCCTAGTCCTGCGATGTTGCGGAAAAAGTCGTCACAAATGAATGGGAAACGGATGTCGGTGGTATCGATACTGAAAAGTGTGGCGCTTTATGGGGGCGGGATCATTGCGGCCATAGCGTTAGGAGTTTTCGCTTGGTTGCTTTGGCCGATCAATGTTGACGAGTCGAAAGACGATCCGGCGGTTTTGGTCGCGAATGAAATCGCATTAGGCGATGTCTTCTATGAAGAAGGCTATGTCGGACCGCAGGGCGCTCGGACGCATTATGTGACGGCCGGCCAAGGCGATGCGATCATCTTCATGCACGGATTTCCATCCTACTGGTTCTCTATGTTTCCGCTAATGGAAGCGTTCAAAAATGACCATCAGGTCATCGCGATTGATGGTCTGGGCGTTGGGCGATCCGATGCGCCAGCCGATGTGGACGCGTACAAATTAGAACAATTGGTCGGATCCATCGAACACGTCGTTGAGCGTTTCGATTTGGAGCGCGTTCATCTGGTCGGGCACGACTGGGGCGTCGCCATCGTGACAGCTTATGCGCAAGCCCATCCAGAGAAGGTCAATACCGTCACCACGATGGCGGCCTTGCCACACAATGTTCTTCTGACGCGCCTTGAGCAAGATGACGAACATCGAGAGGTCTTTGCCTATACGTCTTACTTCGCGAGCGCTAATCCAGTCCTGTTGAAAGCCCTTGGGGTCAAGCGACAGGTCTGGG
>JBCBGJ010000373.1:0-2980 GCA_038526925.1 Pseudomonadota bacterium | reverse complement strand
GTCCGTCACCTTAAGGATACGAGACGAGCGCTGTCCGACTTGCACAACCCGGCCAACCAAGCCGCGATCGTTTTCCGCGTAATAGCCTTCTGCAACTCCATTTGTAGCGCCAGCATTCGCCAGAAGCGCCTCGGCAAACGGGCCGTTCGTTTCGGCCATGATCCGCGCTGTAACTTCCGCGCCGCCAGGCTCGCCCTGCATGTTTAGAATGTCTTCGTAGACCTCCAAACGCTCGGCCATAGTAAGCGCCAGCGCCTTGTACTGGGCGAGTTCTCGTACACGCGCTTCAAGCTCAAGGATCTGCCGTTCCCTGGCGGAGGCTCCGCTTAAACGATCAATCAGACTTGGACGGGTGACATGAAATAACTGGTCCGATGCCGCAGTGCGGATCGGCTCCACACCTTCGCTAAGACGCGGTGAAGTCTGCAGAAGCAAAAGCGCAATTAAGCCTGCGACAGCTATAAAGAAGCCGTACCGACGAAGCGGTCTTTGACGATATCCCTTGCCGCTACTGCGAGGCATGGGCTGCTTCCTTCCTCTTTGATCGCAGCGCTGGCTGCACCCATCGGATCAAACTTCTGGCGACAGGACGTTCTTCATGCGCGAGAGGTTCTCCAGGACGAATCCACACCCATTCGCGACACATTTCAATGGGTCTTCAGCGATCATCACTGGAAGACGCGCTTGCTCGCGAAGGACAACATCCAAATTCCGCAGAAGCGCACCACCACCGGTGAGAACAATCCCGCGATCCACAATATCGGCAGATAGCTCTGGCGGCATTGCCTCGAGGGCGATCCGAACCGCTTCAACAATCTCACCAACTGGGTCAGCGAGCGCTTCCGCCATCATCTTTTCGTTGATTTCGACTTCGTTAGGCACGCCATCGCCGGTCGCACGGCCACGAACAGTGACGGTCATCCCGTCACCATTCTCAGGCGCCATCGCGGTCCCGATCTGTTTCTTGATCCGCTCAGCCGACATTTCACCAACCAGAATACCCTGGTGCTTGCGGAGATAATTCATGATGGCTTCGTCCATCTTGTCGCCGCCAACACGCACGGAGCGAGAATAGACTTGACCGCCGAGCGACAGAACAGCCACCTCAGTGGTCCCGCCACCAATATCGACAACCATTGAGCCGGCAGGCTCTTCGATCGGAAGACCGGCGCCAATCGCAGCGGCGAGCGGCTCGTCAATCAAGTGGACCTCGCGAGCACCGGCTGCCAGTGCGGATTGGTGAATGGCGCGGCGCTCAACATTTGTTGCAGAACTTGGCACACAGATGATGATCAGCGGCGATACAAAGGCACGGCGATTATGCACTTTGCGAATGAAGTGCTTGATCATTTCCTCAGCGACTTCGAAATCCGCGATCACGCCATCGCGCATTGGGCGAATGGCTTCCATGTTAAGCGGGGTCTTGCCGAGCATTTTTTTGGCGTCGTCACCCACGGCATAGACCATTTTGCGGCCGCCTTGGTTCATATAGGCAACCACTGAAGGCTCATCGAGCTTGATGCCTTGACCTTTGACATAGACCAGCGTGTTCGCTGTTCCTAGGTCAATGGCCATATCTGTGGAAAGAACTCCGAGTAGGCTTCCGATCATTTTCTCACGCCGCTTTTTCTTGTGCGCGGTCCGCCATTGAACCCGCGCCGCATTGATAGTCTGATCAGCCCTATACCCTCATGCCGTTTAGATTTGATTAAAGCAAGGAGAAATAATTCGCCTCGTGTACGAACCGTACACATGGCGAATTATCAATGTTTAAAGGCCTATTCAGCGGAAACCTTTGATATACGCCTCGTTAACGCAAACGCTTCGTTTGTTAACGTTTAAGCCGCTTTCCGCTTCAAACGACGGGCTTCGAGCTTGTTTAGGGCGTGGATGTAGGCCTTCGCCGCAGCAACCAAAGTGTCCGGATCAGACGAGCGTCCCGTTGCCATGATCCCCTCCCCTTTTAAGCGGACATGCACGTCTGCTTGAGCGTCAGTTCCGCCTGTAACGGCACTCACCTGGAAGAGATCCAGCTTGCCTTCGTGTGGAATGATCGTTCGGATAGCGTTGAACACAGCGTCTACCGGACCATTGCCCTCTGAAGAAACCGAATGGCTTTCACCATCGACGAGGACACTTAGATCCGCTGTTTGAGGTCCTTCAGAGCCTGCCACCACGCG
The DNA here is from genome assembly GCA_038526925.1 of Pseudomonadota bacterium. Taxonomy (GTDB): domain Bacteria; phylum Pseudomonadota; class Alphaproteobacteria; order Caulobacterales; family Hyphomonadaceae; genus Henriciella. The sequence continues at coordinate 800 of JBCBGJ010000373.1, read as the reverse complement.
CAAACGCTCAAATGAGATCCGTTCGCCCATCGCCGACAGCTGATCATCGACCAGGGCGATCAAGTCATCGTCGAAAACATGTTTCTTACGGTCAGCGAGATCTTTGAACCGCTTAAACGCCTCGTTGAGGCTGTCTTTATCGAGCTCGTAGCCGAGACTCTCAAGCTTGTCGCGGAACGCGTGACGGCCAGAATGCTTGCCCATCACCAGGCTGGTTTTTGAGACCCCGACATCCTCTGGCTTCATGATCTCATAGGTTTCAGCATTTTTCAGCATGCCATCTTGGTGAATACCGCTCTCGTGGGCAAAGGCATTCTTGCCAACAATCGCTTTGTTGTACTGCACCGGGAACCCGGTGATCCGGCTCACCATATGGCTGGCCGAAGCCAGCTTCGAGGTATCCAGCCCAGTCGTGAAGGGAAGATCATCGCGGCGCGTATTGAATGCCATCACAACCTCTTCCAAGGCCGCATTACCGGCGCGTTCGCCGAGACCATTAATGGTGCACTCCACCTGCCGCGCCCCGCCCTGCACACCCGCAATCGAGTTCGCTACGGCAAGGCCCAAATCATTGTGACAGTGGGTCGACCAGATAACTTTGTCGCTGTTTGGAATGGTTTCACGAAGACGCCGGATCAAGTTTCCATACTCTTCCGGGTGCGAATACCCAACAGTGTCGGGAATATTGATCGTAGTTGCTCCGGACGCAATCGCCGCATCGATACACTTACACAGGAAATCAAACTCTGTGCGGGTTGCGTCTTCTGGGCTCCATTCGACATCATCGACGAGGTTCCGCG
>JBCBGJ010000372.1:0-2987 GCA_038526925.1 Pseudomonadota bacterium | reverse complement strand
CGGTCGCCACCGGTCGCATTTGGACATGGACCGGGACGAGATGATCCTGAGCGCGATGTTGAATAGACCTGAACTGCGCGAGATCAGTTACCGCCAACGCCGCAACGACCAAGAAGTTCCGATCTCAACTCTAGAGGCAATCCCGGGCCTTCAGGTCTTCGTTGGAACAAACTTCTCGGACAATGATCTTTTGGAGAATGAAGACTGGGTCACAACCGGCGCCCGTTTGTCCTGGAATCTGATGCGTCTTGCGCGCCTCCCGGAGCGTCGGCGTAACATTGAAGCGGGCGGTGAACTGCTCGACACACGTGCTCTTGCCTTGACACAAGCCGTGGCAACTCAAGTGATGGTAAGCCGGTCTCGATATCAGTCATTGCACCGAGAGTACCATGCCGCCGAACGCTATTTAGGTGTCCAGCGACGGCTGACACAGCAGGTTCAGCGGGAATTCAATGCTGGCACTGCGACCGAGCAAGAGCTTATGAACGAACGTTTCGAGCTTCTTGTCGCCGAGCTGCGCACGGATGTTGCCTTCGCGGATTTGCAAAACGCGTTTGCAAATCTCTATGCGTCGATTGGGTTGGACGGTTATGACGCAGCGCTCACAGGCAATGAGTCCATCGATGAGATGGAGAAGGTTCTGAAAGGGTGGTGGCAAGCACGTGGCGATCGTACGATTAACTAGGTGAACCTTGTAGCAACGGGCCCTGAAGCATGCGTTTGGCTGTAACTTTTCTTGTGACTGCCGTCTTTTGGTGCGTTGCGCTGGTCGCGAGCGATGCACAAGATGCAGATCGCCAAGTCAGTGGCTTGGTGGTCTCTCGTTCGGAAATCATGCTTTCAAGCCAAGTGGCTGCCACGATTCAGGACATGCCGTTCAGGAGAGGGCAAGCCTTTGCAAAAGGGGACACGCTTGTTGAGTTTGATTGTGCAGTGATGCTGGCGGAACGGGATGCACAGCTTGAACGCCGCATCTCTGCTGATCAACGCTACGAGACGGCTCAAAGACTTGGGCGGTCTGGCGCTGTCGCCAAAGGTGACCTTCTTCTCGCGCAAAGTGACGCAAAGATCGCAGCGGCGGAGCTGCGCGCAATCGAAGCTCAGCTGCGCGGCTGCACGATTGCGGCACCGTTCAGCGGACGCGTTGTCGACACTTTTGCGTCCAGATTTGAAAACGTCCGGCAAGCTCAGGAACTGATTTCGATTGTCGACAGGGAAAACCTCGAGATCGAACTTATTGTTCCATCAAACTGGCTTCGTTGGCTGCAACCTGGCTCTCAGTTTCGATACACCATCTTTGAAAATGAGGAAGTGTATACCGCGAAGGTGTTTGCAATCGGTGCGACAGTCGATCCTGTCAGCAGGACAATTGCGATTTTCGCAAAGTTTACTGCCACACCGACAGATGTTTTGCCTGGAATGACAGGCGTCGCTTCGTTCGGAGAGGGCTAGAAGGCCAACATCAACGATCTTGAACTGCTTTATGCTCAGCTCTGACGGCTATTTGCGCGAAAGCCATCCATGCCAATCTAAGTGCGCCGTATTCATCAGGGCGCGTCGCCTTTCCCACGATTAGGGGCAAGGGCGAGATATGCATCTGGTCGGCCATCAACTCGATCATACCGAAATAATCAACTTCATCCAGCATATGCTTGGGGGCCCATGCACCGCCCGCGTCCACGCCAACAGATGCCAGCACCGCGCGTGCATCGATGGCCTCACCCGCAACGCCAACAACCAACCCAGCAAAGAGAGAAGTGACCTGACCCCTGCAATCAGGCTAGGCCAGTCGAAACCACCAGCCAAGCGCTCGCAGCGCCAAAGCTGTAGTTCCCATTGCCTTGATTGACATCGGCATTGTCCACAGACAGTTGGTGCAACCAAGCTCCAAGATGACGTATGCAGCGAATGACCGCTAAGCGGGCTGCAACCGCAGCATCCGGTATCATCGCTGGATGTCGGCTTAGGGCCGCAAGCTATGATCTCCATCGTCTCACCTGGTGACTAGGTTGCGGGACAAAACCGACCTTGAGTTTTTGGTCTTCGCTGATGCGGCATTGCTTCGCATGCGCGGCACATCTGTCCCAGCATCACATCCCACGACACCGAAGCAGCCGTTCATGACCATCAGAAGTCACCGATCAGAAACCGCTCTTTCGCTGCACGGTGGATCGACTAAAAAGTTGCGGGACGAAGTTGCCGATCCATCGTCCGTAATGAACAGCTGCTTTCGCCCGACGCGGCAAATGTGCGTACTCCATGTGCCTCGCCTGATGTCCCTATCAATCGAGCAATCGCGTCAGCCTTTCCAGCATTTTTTGCGCGAAGAGCCTTGGCACCTGCGTTTCAAGTATGGCCGCGGGAGGAACTTCCTCGGCGGTCGATATCAACCGACCGGTCGCGGTGTCGAGTCTGTCCCGCTTGAGTCGCGCCATGAGCGTGCCGTCTCCGGGATCGATCGTCAGGAAAAGTCGATCCTCGTCGCGGTCTGATGGGCCAGGCGACCAGACCGCGATCTGTACGGTTTTCTTCTCCATCGCAGTTCTCCTTTCAGTAGTGATAGTAGGCGGCGCAGCCGGGACGGACTGACTCCGGGGCGAAGATCGCCTCATCAACTCAAGCCCCGCAGCCAACAAACAGTTCTGTCCGTTAGTTAGTTGGATCATCAAGACGGGTCGACGATAGAGACGTTGATCGCCGTCTGCCCGCATACGCGAAGACAACCTCGGCTTTCCCTGAATGCCAGATTGGTGGTGACAATAATCGAAATTCGTTCGTAGAGCTCGCTGATCAGGTGGGAGAGGATCTGGTTGTCGGTCCGGGCAACAGGCAAATAGCCCGGCTCATCGAGGGTCAGGAGGTCGAGACCGGAGATCGACTCGGCGGTTTTGCCCTGCCACTCGGCACCGGACTATAGGTGCCTGTTGCCCGGACCGACAACCAGATCCTCTCCCACCTGATCAGCGAGCTCTACGAACGAATTTCGA
>JBCBGJ010000371.1:0-2998 GCA_038526925.1 Pseudomonadota bacterium | reverse complement strand
GCGTCTAGTTGCCCGGTCGGGGGCGGAATTTCTCGCAAAGTTGCGCGCGTTAACCACTCAATCCATGCGTAAGAGGGAGTGCGGGTCACTTTCTCTGCCGGTGGTGAGGCAGTTTGCCCGATTAGCGAAAGCGTCCGCCCCGATCGCATCAGTTCAGCGAATGCGCGTGCCTCGAGCCATCGAATATGCCAATCATTGCGATCTTCGCGTCCTAACCATGTAAGTATGATTATGCTCACGATTAGAATGAACTCGGCGAGAACGAACCCTCCCTTGATGACAATTGAGTGATCGTGCTTCCACCAAAAGACGCTCAAAAGCCCAAAAAGAACGGCAAATCCAGCCAATATGAAATTTAGAACGTAGGTCGATCTATAAGCGTGGCTGCAGTGCACGGATACAGCATCCGCATGTCGCCAGCGTGTCTCGATCGTCTGCTTCAAAGTTTCGCTAAATTGCTCGCCGCCAATTTTCCGAGCATGCTTGTTGTAGCGAGTCCAAGCCGCTTCAGTGTTTTCGTCGACTGCGTAGTTCACCCTTAAAGCTATCGGCGACTTCAGAATGACCGACCGCATAAGATTGTATGCGCTCCACCATGATCGTTCGGGTGTCGGCTCCGTCATAAACTTAAGAACTCTGTCTCGAGCTTTTTGTTCAAGCTCTGGTGGAGCAATGTGGCCGACTATCCGATCATAAACTGTTTCGTCCAACGCTGCTCCAGCTTCGGTGGGAAAAGCTTGCGATCGGTCGAGATTTTCAAGGTGTTCTCTGTCATCGAGAATGCATGCCGTTCCGTTCAGATTAATCCAAATCACGGTGATCCCACGCGCAATCGCTTCTCGAATAATTTGCGCGGTCCCACCTCTTCCGGCGGCGTCCTCACCGTCCCATACGGCGATCACAACGTCTGAAAACGCCAGCATTCGTCGTCCCGCAGCGAGATATAACTCAGTATCATCAGCGTCGTCGTGGAAGCCGTCAGTGAGTTCAAAGACACAGTTTGTTCGAGGAGAATCAAGCAACGCATGGAACGTTTTCGTGGCACTTGGGGCAAATTGCTGCTTCTCGATGTAAATGTCTCGTTGAAAAGGTAGGATGACATCGAGTTTGAATTCGCGCTCGATAGCTGCCATCGCCGCGATTGTATCCGCTCCTTCCGCCAACGCGGTAACCAACCTCAAATCAGAGGCAGTGTCGCTAAAGAACTCTGCGTGCGTCGTTCGGCAGGTTTCGGCGGATACTTTAATGTGGTCGAGAATGACGTGAATGCTCTGATCGACCGTATCCGATTGAAGATCGGAGAGCTTATTTGGACGGTGGCCTGTGATTCCCACTCGCAGCGTACATCGAGGTAAAGCATTGCGAGTCGTTGTTTCAGCCTTTGTCCAGCCCCCTAGAACAAATATTTCCACCTTTCAGTGATAACTCTCACTTGGATTGCTATGTCAACACATGAAGAGGTGCCGAGGTTTATTCGAGACCAAGGCGCTGGCAGTCTAATGCGACCCCGGCTCCAGTATCGCGCGGAGTAGGGGGCTTTATCCAGCCAGACGCTGACGCCATTCGGAGAGGGCGGCGTTTCTCATCGAATTGAAACGAGATCTTCGGTTGATGTGGCGGTCTAAATTGAAGTGATTGTGAAATGACGCGTGGGTCGAGGCAAATTTCTGAAGGTTCGACATTCGCCTGAAACGTGACATCGCCCGTTCTCGACTTCGGAATGGCAGGTGGCTGTTTTCAGCTCTGTTATTGAGATGGCGACCGACCTCCTGGCGGTCGCTATTTCCTATTTTTCTCATGGCGGCGCCATACGAGCGAAGTCGGTCCGTCATGGCCTTTCTCGGAGCGCCGTATCGCTTCATCGCTTTCTTCAAAAAGGCAAATGCGGCCTGCTTATCACGGGTTTTAGTGACGTAGCTTTCCAGCACTTCGCCTTCATGATCGACGGCGCGCCAAAGGTGGTGCTGGACGCCATTGATCTTCACGAAGACCTCATCCAGGTGCCATTGCCATTGAATAGGCTGACGCATGAATGAGGCGCGCTTAGATATGATCTTACCGGCGAAAATAGGTCCAAATCGGTCGACCCATAGCCGTACGTTTTCATGGCAAACATCGATTCCGCGTTCGTGCAGGAGGTCTTCCACGTTTCGAAGTGAGAGTGGGAATCTGACATACATCATAACCGCAAGCTGGATGATCTCGGGTGATGTCTTGAAGTAGCGAAAGGGGTTTTTGGATATGAGTCTAGCGTAGATTAGGTCGGTTAAGGCTCGCTTTCCGCTGATAACTCTGATCGTCTGGATAGGGGACGCTGTTAATTTCCTTCTAAGAGAGACAGTGCTCCTTGCGGTATTGCGATGGAGACTGTTTGTTCCATCTTATAAACGCCCGTCTGAAGCTGCGTTCATCGGCATAACCGAGTTTCTCAGCTATTGCCGCAATTGGTGCAGCGTTTTGGATGAGCTCACATGCTTGGGTATTCTTAACTTCATCAACCAGCGCCCGAAATGACTGTCCGTCGCGATCAAGCCGTCGGCGCAATGTCCTGGTGCTCATGTTGAGCTTGGCGGCAATATCTCGTTCAGTTGAGATGCCCGAACGGAGCAACTCATTGACTTGCAATAAGATGGATTGGTTCGCCAAAGTCATGCCGACCTGTTGAGCTACAAACGCGGCGACTTCGCCATAAAACGCATTGGGCTGAGGCAAATTCTGCTCTTGGGCTTTGATAGAGAGGGCCCCCACGCGCAAATCATAGTGCAACGCAAATCCACTCGCGTTTCCGACCACCGGCGCGCGCCAAAACCTGAGCTGCGAGTGAGGACTCGATTGCGCATCAAGCGCTCGGCGCGTTCTCACCTTTATCAATTGCTGATCCAACTCATCATCGCCAACGAGCGTCAGGAACATGAAATGCATCAACACTAGGATACACTCCATCAGCCCATTTTGTTCGGATTTGGTGACGCCTTTGGGATATGGAAATTCGTCGACC
>JBCBGJ010000370.1:0-2999 GCA_038526925.1 Pseudomonadota bacterium | reverse complement strand
GTGTTTCGCTTGGTCGCGGATGCGAAAAGCATGACCAGCGCCGCTCGCGCGCTTGGAGAGTCGACCCCAACTGTTAGTCGCCGGATCAATGATCTGGAACGCGATCTTGGCACCAAGCTGTTTCATCGCTCAAAACGCGGCGTTGATCTGACCGCAGCCGGCAAACGGTTACTCGACCTGGTCCTGCAAATGCAAGTGCTGGTCGATGATGTCGGCACTCAAGTTGCCCATGATGACAAGACCGCAGCGGGCGCTATTAAGCTGAAAGCAAGTGATGGGCTCGGGCCTTACTGGATTGCGCGTCACCTGCCGAAATTTCACCGCAACCTTCCAAACGTTCAAATCGATTTAGAGGTCGGCTTGGCGGAGCATGAAGTTGTCGACCGCGAAGCCGATTTGGCGATTGTCTATGAACAGCCCAACCACCCGGAGATCATCTCACAGCGGCTCGGAACTCTTCATTACATTTGTTACGCGTCGAAAGACTATATCGAGCGAAACGGTCAACCGACCAACCTCTATGAGTTTAAAGACCACAAACTTTTGATGCACACTGACTATGTGCACCAAGTGGAACGCTGGTCCAAAAACGTCAAACAAGTCAAAGAGTTCATCGACTATTCGACGATTACGAATTCAAGCACAGCGCTAAAGACCCTTTGTGAATATGGCGGCGGAATTGCCGTCTTACCGAGCTATGTCTCCCTCTTGGATGACAGTCTGGTCCCTCTAAGTCTCCCGTCTGCGGCGCCGATCCAGTTCTGGATCACATATACTGAACGGGTGCGCCGGAACCCCGCTGGCATGGCAGCCCTCGACTGGATGCTCTCGATCTTCAACGAGACCGAGTACCCGCACTTTGGAAGTAGCTTTGTCCATCCGAGTAATATTCCGACCCTCGGGCAAAACACACCCGGCAACGCGATCCCGGGATCTTTGCCAGCGCCGTTCTAAGGCGCCACGTGAACAAAGCGCGAAAACAACAAGACGTTCTTAACCATACACGCTAATACAGAGCGTATGAATGAAGCGATTCGAATTCTCGGAATTGACCCGGGGCTACGGCATACGGGATGGGGCGTGATTGATCTGGTTGGATCGCGGCTGAGCCATGTCGGGCATGGGGTGATCAATGTTGACCCGGACCTGCCTATGGCGGATCGCCTCGCCGGGATCTTTTATGCGGTTGGCGAACTCGTCAAAACCTACGCGCCAAACCATAGCGGCTGCGAAGAGACGATCGTCAATGCCAACCCACGCTCCGCGCTAAAGCTCGGCCAAGCGCGCGGCGCTGCCATGACCTCTCTCTCGTTTCATGGCTTGGAAGTGTCAGAGTTTGCGCCGACCGCGATCAAGCGTGCCATTGTCGGGACCGGAAAGGCTGACAAAGATCAAGTTCAATTCATGGTCGCACGGCTGCTGCCGCGCGCGGGTGATATGAAAGCAGATGCCGCCGATGCCCTCGCTTGCGCCATCTGCACCGCGCACAATTTGCCGCCGAAACAGCTAAAGGGAGCTGCCGCATGATTATTGGACGTTTGCGCGGCACCGTGGCGGCGCTCGGATCTGATTCTGTCATGGTGGACGTCAATGGCGTTGGCTATGTCGCGCTCGCGGGCTCACGTCTGCTCTCAAAGCTCACCGTCGGCGCGGAAGCAGAAGTCTTTATCGAAACACGCGTCACCGAAAGCTCGATCACGCTATTTGCCTTCGGCACCGATGACGAGCGCGCCTGGTTCGTGCGCTTGCAAGATGTCCCAGGCGTGGCCGGAAAGTCGGCCATGGCAATAATGGATGCGATCAGTGCGACAGAACTCATGGATGCGCTCGCCCTTGGCGATACGGCGACCATTACCCGCGCCAAAGGGGTCGGCAAAAAGCTTGCTGAGCGGATTGTCGGAGAGCTCGCCGGTAAGCCGCCACCAATGGGGCGTTTCGGGAAGTTTATTGCAGACCCGAGCGGCAGTGTCTACGCCGCCGCCGAACTTAAAACCGGTGCGCGCAGCGAAGCGGTGTCTGCTCTGATTAACCTTGGATATTCCCAGTCTGAAGCCGCCCGCGCTGTCGCCAGCGCCGCGCGTGATGTCCCGGACGCTGAGACCGGCACACTGATCAAAGCCGCCTTAAAAGAGCTTAGCCCAGCATGAGCACACCGGAACGGATCGGCGTAGAAGTTGGCACAGAGTTGGCCAAAGCTGTTGGTGATGTTGCCAGAGAGGCGTTATCGAACTTGCTTGGCCCCCCAACAAAAGAGCTTGGCGTTTTTGCCGGTGACAAAATTGCCGAGTGGAGAGCGTCAAACCTCGCTAAAGTGTACATCAAATTCAAAGAAAAATACGAAGGGCTCTCCTTACCATCAGAAGCGATATCGAGACTACCATTCGGAATTAGAGCACTCTTTGTCGAGGAAGCCTCGAAAGTGGAAAGTAGTGATCTGCAAGAGCTTTGGGCAACACTTTTAGTATCGAGTATCGAAGCGGGCGCTCCCATCGAATTCGAGAATTTGCTAATAGACTTGCGGAAACTTACGCCCCTTTCTGTCAAAGTTCTTTTACTGATCCAATCGCAACCCAGAGAAGCTCAAGCGATCAAGCGAAACTCATACTCTCGTTTGGATAGCGTCTTTTCCTCTTGGGCCTTCGATGCTGACACCATGCTGTCTGTTTTTTCAGAGAGCGATAAACAAATCGAAGCCGCGTTCTCGAACCTCATTAGACTTCAACTAGTGCGACCTTCTTCTGACGTCCCCGATGTTTCAAGAATCACAACAACTCACTTTGAAGCGGAAGAATTAGCGGTTGCAATTTCCCGCCTCATTGAAGAGTACGTGGCTCTGCCTACTGAAGAACCAGAACGAGAATTTATGCGCTCGACAAATGATTCTGGTGAAAACGTTTTGTTTTTCCGGGCTGAGGTTTCCAACTACGGATATACCTTGCTGGAATATTGTTTGATGGAAAACAAATGAGAGACGGCACGCTAACCGATCCGGAAATGCA
>JBCBGJ010000369.1:0-3002 GCA_038526925.1 Pseudomonadota bacterium | reverse complement strand
GCTCAGTTGCTTACTTCCTTGACCGACAAGCTGGCGACCTGCTCGTTCAATCAGACTTGGCCGCAACACTCGCGCGGATCGAGGAAGTAAGCAACTGAGCTGTCGTCCGCCGAGAAATCGTCACGGTTAGACTCCAGACTATTTGCGAGGGCGTAGCTGACCGGAAATCCCTCCGCAGCCAGCAGAATTGAAGGTTGCAAGACCTCTGAGCGACTCATGGTTCCGTATTGCTCGAGCGCCTCCAGCAGGCCCATGACCGTGCCTGGCACGCCCGCGGACAGGCGCGAGTATTGGGCGAGTCTATTGTCTACATTCCCCTGCTCATCGAGATACATATCGCGGGTGGCCGCGGCCGGGGCTGTTTCACGAAAGTCGATGGCGATGACGCTTTCATCTTCCGCTAAATGGACCAGCATGAACCCGCCGCCGCCAAGATTCCCGGCTTGAGGGTGAGTCACTGCGAGGGCGAATCCTGTTGCGACGGCCGCATCGATGGCGTTTCCGCCCTGCGCGAGAATATCTCTGCCAACTTTCGCCGCGATACCGTCCTGAGCGGAGACCATTCCGGATTCAGCAATGACGTCATGATGGCGTGTGTCGAAACTCATGACGGCCTGCCCGCCGCTTGCATTCTGTGCGTGCAAGCTTGCAGGAGCGGCGATCAGAGCGGCGAGGATCGCCAGGCAGGAAAGGGGGCGGTGCATGAAACTGTCTTCCGTCTTGAGAACTGGAGACTATCTTTTCTCTGATTGTGGTCGACCTGTACATGCATACTGTCAAAATCGGCTGAGAAACCGCGCGATTGCGAGATGCCGGCCCACCATGCTGCTCCGTTCACAAAGACGCGAGACATGGCGAAATCCGTCGACATCCCATCCCCGATTTGTCTAGCGATAAGGTCAAGCTGCGTAAGGACAGGTCTATTGCAAGCAATCTATTGGGTCCTAACCTGGGCGTGTCACAGGAAATGCAAACACTGCTACGATGATCGCTTTCGCCCCTACATTCGCGACGCCCTGACAGAGGTCGTCGGGGAGGGTCAGGCCGCTTTCCAAAAGGTGATCGACAATCTGCCTGACGATTTAAGCTGGGTGGATGAAAACGGCGTGCGAGATCGAACTCTGCTCGTCTTGGCCGGCGGTGAGCTCTTGATTGATGGCGTCCGCGAAGAATTATTCTATCCGGCCTTGGAGGCGCTTCAGAAAAAGTATGGCTCTAAAGCACCGAAAATCTCGATCCAGACGACGGGCGATGTGCTGACACCTAAGATCCTAGACGAATGCCTCGCGCGCGGGGTCGAGAGCGTCGCAATCGCCTCAATCGATGATTACCATGTTGGCATGCAGGGCGACAAGAAGTTCGCGTTCATGGACAAAATCCGCGCGCTGATGACAAGCAGAGGCGTTCGAGAAGTCTCCCTTGGCGGTGCAAAAGATAAGCGGCTGAAAGAACCGGACGTGGCCGCCGGCCGAAAACTCGAAGGACCAACCTTTCTCTTCTTCGGGGCCCAAGAAGACTTGTGGATAGGGGAGCTTTGGCCGAGAGGCCGGGCGCTTTCAAACGGCCTCTCCAAAGCCGGGTATGACGTCAATTTTTGCGCGCGCTGGTCTGGCGCGAAAAACTTCCTGCATATCGGCAAAGCGGGTTCAGAAGTCGCGATTGAACCCGACGGATCGATCTATCCGTGCTGCCTCAAAACCAAAGCGCCTTTGGGAAATCTCACCGAAGAGCGATTGGCGGACATCCTAAAAAGCGTTGCGTCGCTCCCAGCGATCAAGGCCCTCAACGACGGGGACCCGGAGCGTATGGGCGAAACCGAAGGATGGTCTCGTGAACGCTTCCGAAAAGAGTCAAAAGCCAAAGACGGATTAGGACAAGACATCGCGAATATGTGCCTCGGCTGCGACCGATATTTCGAGCAGTCTCTTTCGGCAGAGCTCGCCGATCTGAGAGCGAAGAGACTGCAGGCTATGGCTGACTAAAACGACTAGCCACGCAAGGGCGTTCCCATTCGTTGCTGTGTTTCCCAGTTCGGATCGATCCAAGATGGCGCTTCGATCGGCGCCAATGGCAGCTTGCCAAGGATAGCGTCTGCCGCTTTTTCAGCGACCATGATCGTTGGCGCATTGATGTTGCCATAGGGGACGGTTGGAAACACCGAAGCATCAACCACACGAAGTCCTTGTAGCCCGCGCACGCGGCAGGCTGTATCGACGACGATGTTTGGGTCGTCCCCGTCTCCCATTCGAGCTGTCCCGCAGGGGTGGTAGGCACTCTCAATATTTTCGCGCACCCACGTATCGATCTCATCGTCAGACGCGACATCTAAACTGGGTTGCAACTCATCGCCTCGAAATGCGTCCATGGCGGGCTGTGCGATAATCTCGCGGGTCAACCGAATGCATTGGCGCCAGGCCGCTACATCATCCTCGTGCTGCAGATAGTTAAAGAGAATACTCGGATGCGCCTCTGGATCTGATGACGTAATTTCAACGCGGCCACGACTCTTTGGCTTGTTCGGCCCGACATGGACCTGAAACCCGTGTCCTTTGATCGAGGGCGTCCCGTCATAGCGCATGGCAGCGGGTAGGAAATGATACTGGATATCTGGTGATTTCAGCCCGGCGCGAGAGCGAATAAACGCGCACGATTCAAAGTGATTGGTCGCCCCAAGACCTGACTTGAAAAAGAACCAACGTGCGCCAATCAGAAACTTACTGAACAAGCCGAGCTTATTGTTCAGGCTGACCGGCTGTTTGCAGTGAAATTGAAAATAGACTTCGAGATGGTCCTGCAGGTTTTGTCCGACCCCTGGCAGATCATGTTTCTGCTCGATCCCAAGCCGCGACAAGAGCGCGCCCGGGCCAATCCCGGACCGTTGCATAATCATCGGTGAGGCGATCGATCCGGAGGACAAGATGACTTCTTTCGCCGCTTTCAGATCGAGTGACTTCCCGTTTCGAGTCGCTTTGACACCGGTGACCTTTTTGCCATCAAGCACC
>JBCBGJ010000368.1:0-3008 GCA_038526925.1 Pseudomonadota bacterium | reverse complement strand
CCAGTCTCGCTTGCGCTGGGCAGGTCGGCGCGTTTGACCTGGCCAACCCAGCGTAAATCGCCAAAGCCGTCTGAGCCTCATCCCAAGCGAGCCATCCGATTTGAGGGGGATAGAGTTCCCAAGCGCCGTCTTGAAAGGCTGCCAGCTGTCCATCCGCGCGATCCCAGGCACCTGTCCCACCCGGAGCAACAACATACCGATCCCCATCATTCGGATCGGCGGGCGGATCAGACGGCTTTGGCGATTTACGATGGGTTGGACTGGTCCGCTTTGGGTCCAGCCTCGCAAATGGAGACGCTTGGCATCAATGCGACGGCGGATGCCTACAATCGGCTGATCCTGAGCGCCAATGCAAGCCTGTTCGACCATGAGGGAACCGGCCACCAGTTAAAGGTCAACAAAGCGACCGAGACCGATACGGGCAGCCTGGTTTTTCAAACCGGATATCAAGGTCATGCCGAAATGGGGCTGGCTGGGAATAATAATTTCAATGTGAAAGTTTCACCCGACGGGCAGACTTTTTCAAACGCAATCCTGATCCGGAATGATACCGGGAATGTTGGGATCGACACCTACTGGCCGACGGCCAAACTGGATGTCGGCGGTCCTGTTCGCATTGGCCAGGTCAAACGCGCCGACCTGCCCAGCGCAAGCGAAACTGGAGCGGGGGCGATCGTTTATGTTTCGGACTATCCTGGCGGCACTGCCTTGGCGTTTAGTGACGGTGGAAACTGGCGACTGATGCACAACCGTGCTGTCCTTTAAGGCGCGCCATCCTCGCTCGGGCCATGTGGGACTTGATCCAAGCGGGCGATCATTTGCGCGCCCATACCGGGGGCGCTGGCAACTTTCTCGATATGGGCTTTTCCATTCGCAGCGAGCTTTTTACGCCCGTCTGCGTCTTCCGCGAGCCGCCGCATCTGCATGACCGCATCTTCGTGGTCGGGGTCGGCCCAGTGCGCGCTCGTATCGCCATAAATGCCATACTCATCGACGCACGGAATGAGGCTGGAACGGACAAGGGCGGCGCTGGTTTCATTCGTGAAATCCATATTGCCGGACCAATCTGTACAGATCACTGGCTTGCCGAGCGCCATCGTTTCCGCGAGTCCCAGACCGAACCCCTCGGAGCGATGTAGAGAGACCAGCACATCGCAGGACTTTAGAAGCGCCCATTGGTCTTTCTCGCTTAAGGACGTGTCCAAGATTTCTATATTGTCAGCGCCGTTTATCGCAGCGTTTAGATTGCTCATCGCCGCTTCACTGCGCGCGAGATTCCGCGTTTTGACGATCAGGCGCCTGCTTGGATCTTCACCAAACGCCGCTCGGAACGCACGGATCGCCGCGATCGGATTTTTCCGTTCAAATGAGGACATGCTGTCGGCCATGGTCAGGAAGATCAGCTGGTCTTTCTTCCAACCAAATTTCATTCTGGCGGGGCGAACCCCTTTCGGAGGTGCGACGGCGTGGCCGAACACGTGGATCTCGGGCGCGTCCTCATGTTTGCGAAGGGCATCCGCGGTGAAGCTGCTAATCGTCCAAAGCTCAGAAAGGTAGCGGAAGGCCTTTTCCCATCCTTTTGGGAAGGTTGGCAGCTCCCAGGCCCAGTACCCGATGGTGTACCAATTGCGACCGCGCTCAAGGCCAAGGTGCTGCATCGCTGACATCGTCTCTGGGCCATTGAGTTGCAGGATGAGCGTTCCGTCTTGATCGTCCGGCATCGGCTGACATGGAATTTCGCTGGTTAGGTCAACAGGCGCGAACGGTTCCGACAGATCGACCGCGATTGGATTGAGGCCCGCGGCTTCTAGCGCTCGATATGTTGTCCGGGCGGCCTCTCCTATGCCATTTGCGGTGCTAAACAGGCCGGCCACGACCAACGGGGCGTCCGGACGGCTCGGGCGGTACGTTGCGGGGCGCGCAATCATCGATCGCGCGTACGCGCTTTGCCAGCGCGGACCGGCGATGGTCCACATGCGATAGCGCCACGATTCAGGAACGAGCGCCCAAATCGAGCGAGCCATACGCATTACGTGCATTCGCAGCTGGGTGAGAGGACTGATCGATGCGTCTTGCATGTTTTACGATCCAGACGTCTGCTGGGTTGCCCAGCGCATTTGCTGGAGGTCAGACGGCGTCAAATAGGCTGCGGCTTGATCCAGAAAGATTGATGTCTCTCGGGCCAGCGCTTCCGTGTCGGCGCCAATTTCTGCCTCTAACTCCTCTAAATAGGTAGCGGCCCAATGTGGTTGGGCTTTGCCAAGATGGCGCTGGCTGAGCGCGAGGCCTTCGAGCGCGACGGTCGCCCGCATGGTCTGGGTGATACAGTCAGAATGAAGCCGAGATTTCGCGATGATCTGTTCTAGAAATCCGATCCGGTCTGGGAAAGCCCGAAAGGCGCGGATCCAATAATCATAGTCAAATGCGGTCTTCAGGCTCCGATCTAAGTCGCCGATCAAGGTCAGGGCGGACACTTTAAGAAAAACCGTAGGCTGACAGATAAAACTGCCGCCCTCAAATCCTCGGACACCGACATTTGGAGGTTGGGTCGGGTAAAGCGCGATCGGCTGGCCTGTCTCATCGACATGCTCTCCGCGACCATAACACATGAGCCAATCGGGATGATTTTGGAAGCCGTTCACCATGCTGGGAATCGCATCATCAGCATACAGATCGTCAGAGTTAAGCCAGCCGATAATTTCGCCGCGCGCCTTTGAAAAGGACTTTAAGATTGCGTCTGCGGGGCCACTGTCAGCCTCTGATACCCACCGCAGTCTTGGCTCTTCAGCGCCCATACGCGCAAGAATTTCCGCGGTTTGATCAGTTGATCCGCCGTCTGAAACAATCAGCTCAATATTGGGATAGGCTTGGCTGAAGACGCTCTCAATCGCCGCCTGAATATACTGAGCTTGATTGAAACTCGGCATGGCGATGGAAACGAGCGGCGTCATGGTCTTGGGTCGTTACTTCATCGTTTGAGCCAGGGCAGCCATTTTCGTAATGACGGT
>JBCBGJ010000367.1:0-3055 GCA_038526925.1 Pseudomonadota bacterium | reverse complement strand
TCAGCGCCCATCGATTTCAACCACTCAATGCCTTGCTGCCAAAGCTTCTCGATATCGTCCGGCATGCCATCGATGCGATACTCTTTCGGGACACCGATCTTCATGCCCTTCACGCCCTTGCTCACTTCGGACATCCAATCTGGTGTCGAGACGTTCAGCGACGTCGAGTCTTTGTCATCGTGTGAGCACATGACTTCCGTCAAAAGCGCGGCGTCCGTGACGGTTTTCGCGATGGGGCCAGCTTGATCTAGAGAACTCGCAAACGCGACCATGCCATAACGCGATGCACGGCCATAGGTCGGTTTAATCCCGACCGTCCCGGTGAACGCGGCGGGCTGGCGAATCGATCCACCCGTGTCAGACGCCGTCGCAGCAAGACAGATATCTGCGGCAACAGCTGTTGCTGATCCTCCAGACGACCCACCTGCAGTGAGCGTTGCATTGCTACCGTCACGCCGCCATGGGTTAGATGGTGGTCCAAACCGAGACGTCTCATTTGAAGACCCCATAGCGAACTCATCCATGTTGAGTTTGCCGAGCATAACGGCGCCTTCATCCCACAGGTTCTGAGTGACGGTGCTCTCATAGGTAGGGGTGAATTCGCCAAGGATGTTTGAACACGCCGTCGTGCGAACACCTTTCGTGCAGTAGAGGTCCTTTACGCCGAGCGGCGCTCCATCCAAGCGACCGGTCTTGCCGTCCGCGCGGCGCTGATCCGAAGCCGCGGCCATTTCGAGTGCTTTCTCTGGCGTTTCCACCACGTATGCATTCAGGGACGCATTCGACGCCGCAATCGCATCTACAAAGGCTTGTGTCAGCTCTACGCTCGAATAATCGCCTTTGGTCAGGCCTTCCATCGCCGCTGTCAGCGTGAGTTTTGTCAGATCGCTCATGCGAGCTCCACTATCGTAAATTCAGGCGCCTTCGTATGCCGCCTTGGGGACTAAATTCAAGTCTTAAACGCCGTTCTTTCAAGATCTTCGTTATGTTGCGTTCAGGGTCAATGTGATTTGATTTGCTTGCTCCCAATAAAACCGTACTATCCAGCACAGCAAAAGGAGCTGCCCATATGTCCCATCGTATTACCCTCACTGCGTTACTTCTCGTCGCATCTGCCTGTGCGACGGAGCTTACACCCGAACAACTTGAGGTCCGAGAACAGGAAAAGGCTGCTCAAGTCTTCGCCGATGACCCTCGCCGCGGGGAGCAAGTCAAAAACCTTTGTTTTGCGAGCCAAATTGACAGCTTCGGCCAAACGACGAAGCGTGCCGTTGTGGTCCGCGAAGGACGCGATCACTTTTTGATTGAAACCTTCCCAGGCTGCTTCGATCTAGACTTCGCTCAAGGCCTTGCCTTCGACTCTTTCAGCAGCTGTCTGTCCAAGGGCGATCGAGTTTTGGCGTTTGATACGCCCTTTGGTAATTCCGGACATACCGGCATCCAGCAGTCTTGCCGTATCAAAGCGATCTACGCTTGGGATGAAGATGCGGGCAAGGAAGACGACACCGACTCTGAAGACACTACGGAGTCTGAAGAAACGATCGAAACTGCTGCGTTAAACTAGTGGCGTTACTCGACCGCTTTCGGAACGACGAAAAAGCCTTCGTCAGTTTTTGGAGAGTTCGCTAGAACTTGGTCTTGAATGCCACCGTCTGTGACAACGTCGTCGCGCATCGGCAGTTTCGCTGCGACGACGGATGTCATCGGCTCGACGCCGTCAACATCGACTTCGTTTAGCTGTTCGATCCAACCCATGATTCCGCTGAGTTCACCGGCGAGGGTTTCAAGCTTTTCTTCCGGCACCGCAATACGGCTGAGGCGCGCAACTTTGCGGACATCGTCTTTGGTAACGCTCATGGACTGGTAACTCCGATTGACCGGCGCAGCGATACGCGCGAGTGAGCCGTAAGACAAGCCCATGCCTGAACTCGATCTTTTAAGCCTCCCCAAATCTGGGCCCCTGCTCGGCCTTGACCCCGGAACCAAAACGGTCGGCATCGCCGCGTCTGACGGTTTGAGGATGATTGCGACACCAATCGAAGTCATTGCGCGGGGCCGGAAGCTCAAGCCAGTATTGGTGCGTCTTTTCGAGATTTTTGATGAAAGAGGTTGCGCTGGTCTGGTGATTGGGTTGCCGCTTAATCTTGACGGCACACCAGGGCCGCGCGTTCAGGCGACCAGAGCGCTCGTATTTAATATCCTCCAATATCGAGATGTCCCGCTCGCATTTCAGGATGAGCGTCTCTCGAGCGCCGAAGCGGAGCGTGTGATGATTGCTGCTGATATGAGCCGCGCCCGCCGGGCTGAAGCCATCGACGCCTCCGCCGCGGCGATTATTTTACAAACAGCGCTCGATCGGCTGGCTAATCAAGCTTAGCGAAGAACCGCGTCGAGCAGCGCGCCGAGCCTATTCGCGAATTGCTCACGATGGATCTCTTGGCTGCGTGAAAGAACTTCAAATTCACTCCCACGTGAGAGGGCAACGAGCATGCGCGCCGCTTCAAGGGGTCTGCTTGCACCCAGACGCTCCAACGGATCTGAGAGCCAACTTTCCAACGTGCGTGACCAAGCCGCGACACGCATCCGCATGGCGTCATCGCGTCCGGCAAAAAGCACCATTTCATACTCAATTGCTTCTAATCCAGAATGTTCTGGATTGAGTGTGGTCATCCCGCCAAGAAAGCGAATGAAATCATCCTTCGTTTCCACAGGGCGGTTTGTGAGCGTCTCCACCAATGTTCTTTGATAGTCGTCGATATAAAGAGAGAACGCATCTCGTACGAGATCCTCGCGCGTCGTGAAATGATACGTCGTCGTTCCGGGCGATACGCCAGCCACAGCCGCAACCGCGCGATGGGTCACTTTATCGACGCCCTTCGTCGAAATGATATCCAAGGCGGCGCGCAAAATACGTTCGCGATTGGCGCCTCTTGGGCCGGACTTACGCGTGCCTGCGTCGGACATCATTTCAGCCTTCTAGTACAAATGTGCAATCATTACGGTTTCGTATTAATTCTCTCGTTTGCTTCTTACGAAGTGCGACGCGTTTGACAAG
>JBCBGJ010000366.1:0-3057 GCA_038526925.1 Pseudomonadota bacterium | reverse complement strand
GCCGACTTTGAGGCGATTGAGAGCATCGTCGGCCACGAATATTTCCATAACTGGACCGGCAATCGCATTACGTGCCGCGACTGGTTCCAGCTCTGCTTGAAAGAGGGCCTAACCGTCTTCCGTGACCAAGAGTTTAGCGCCGATATGCGCTCGCGCCCTGTGCAGCGGATCAAAGACGTCATTCGTCTTCGTGCCCGCCAGTTTGCCGAAGATGCAGGGCCGCTCGCGCACCAGGTTCGCCCGGACAGCTATGGCAGCATCGACAATCTCTACACCGCCACTGTCTATGAAAAGGGCGCCGAACTGATCCGCATGCTCAAAACCCTGATTGGCGACGAGGCCTTCGCGAAGGGTATGCAGATCTATTTTGATCGTCATGATGGCGAAGCGACGACCATCGAGCACTTCTACACATGTTTCGAGGAGGCAAGCGGCGAAGACCTCCGCAATTTCCGCCGCTGGTATAGTCAGCCGGGAACACCTACACTCACCGCGAGTGAGATTTGGGACGAGGACAGCAATACGCTGACCGTGATGCTGACTCAAAGCAATCCCAAAACACCAGGCAATGATTCGCCAACACCTTTGCCCATGCCGCTCCGCGTCGCGGGGTTCGCGCCAGATGGGACCACACTTGAGGATCTCACTTTGCTCATTGAAAGCGATGAGACCGTTTGGACCGTGAAGAGCGAAACCGGGCGTCCCTTCGTCTCGTTAAACCGCGGCTTCTCGGCCCCGATCCGATTGGACCATCAAATCGAAGATGCTCATCGCCTTGATCTAGCGAGGTTGGACAATGATCCGTTTAACCAATGGGATGCCCTACAGGCCTTGGTCAAGAAGGACATTCTTGCCCTCGCCTATGGCGACGCCTCTGCCCCCGATACAGACATTATCACCGCAATCGCTGACGCCGTACGTGCAAGTATGAGCGACCCCGCGTTTGCCGCCCTGCTGACCCGTTTGCCGGATGTTGGGGAGCTCTTCCTCGAGCACACGCCCGCCAATCCGGCCACGCTCGCCGCAGCGCGCAAATCCGTGCAGCAAGCGCTCGCGGCGGCGCTGTCGGATGATGCGGCAGCCTATTTGGCCACGCCGAGCCCCGCGCCGTTCCGCCCGGACGCAGAACAATCTGGCGCCCGTGCGCTGCGCAGCGCGTTTATCACTCTTCTCGCAGCTTTGGGCGAAACCTCCGATGCAGCCCTTAAAAAGCTCTTCGACGCAGCCGGAAACATGACGGAGAGCCTCTCAACCCTGCGCGCCCTATGCACAGCAAATGGGCCAAGTAAGGCAGATGCGATCAGCGCATTCGAGGCCAAATGGTCGGCGAACGAGCTCGTCATGGACAAATGGTTCGCAGTCCAAGCCGGAACCGGGTCGGTTGCTGATATTGCCGCGCTGCTGAAGCATCCAAAGTTCGACCTTGGCAACCCGAACCGCGTGCGCTCCGTGATTGCGGTATTCGCCATGCAAAACTTAGCGGAGTTCCATACGGCTGATGGTTCAGGCTATGACCTGCTCGCAAGTGTGATCAAAGAAGCGGATCCGAAAAACCCTGCGCTCGCCGCACGCCTGCTGACGGCATTTGAGCAGTGGCGGTCTCTTGAGCCGACGACGAAAGCCAAAGCCGAGCAGACGTTGAAGGCTCTACAAGCTGGGGATTTGTCGAAGAATGCCTCGGATATTATCGGCCGTACGCTGAGCTAATCTGCTGCCGAAACCCAGAATCGTGCCATTGGTTAACCAAACCTGAACTTTCCGGATCGAAAGCTGAGGGGGAGCAAATGCGTCGGAAATAGTGGCGCGACCAGAAAGGGACCGGCTGTGGCGCGTCAGAAGGTCAAAGTGGAGCAATCGAAGAAGAAGACGCGCACGCGTCCTCAACTAAGCCTTACCACGGCCTTGGGCCTGATCATCCTCATTCAAGGCGTCGCCTTAGGGCTTAAGGCATTTGATGATCAGCAAGACTTGCGGACGACAAAACGCGCAGAAACGCAGATCGAGGCCCAAGCCGTCTCTGAGAATGTTTCAGGTAAGATCTCTGCAGCCGCTCAAGCTCTTCAACTTGGCTATCAAGCCGGATGGAGCTCAAATCAAATTCAACGCTCCAATGGTGATATTGAAACAGTCGCCACGCTGGCCGATGCCCTGACAGCGCCTGCCGGAAGCCGTCTTCGTATAGCAGGTGAACGCGCCAGCGAATTGCTCGCAACCGGCCAGCAAGCGGGTCTGACCGCCGACAAGGACTTAATCATCGTCCACGACCCCGACTCGGGATCCTCAAGGCTGGCAATCGCGCCCGCAAATGGGTTTTTGCCGCAAATGCGCGGTGATAGATCATTGTCCGTGGTCGACGGTCAGCGCAGCGGCACGCAGCTTCTTTCTCCTCGGCAAGCCATGGCCTGCGTCCCGGTTACAGGCGGTGCGCTATCGGTCTGTATGAGCAAGTCTTTCACGCTGATGTCCCGCTCAGCCATGATTGATCTCCTGGTTTATGCTCTGCTGCTACTGGGCCCCTCACTCGCGATCCTTGGCTTGTTCAGATTGTTCGAGCAGAACCGTCTCTCATCTGAAGCCTTTGAGGGCGAGGCAACCCGCGCCGGGCGAATTCTTAAAACCGTGCTGCATCAATCAAAAGCTGGGTTTTGGTCCTGGGACGAAAAAACCGCGATGTACGAGTTCAGTGAAGAAGCTGGCCGCTTGCTCGGCGCAGACCAAGAGCTTCAGCTCTCCCAACGAGAATTTTTGCGCCTGGTGCATGACGATCATGTCGAGGCAGTTGAACAGGCGCTGGAAAACCTTCCGGAGCGCGGCTTCGTTCAGCAGGTCTTTGCCAACAAAACCAAAACCGTTTGGTTGGATCTGCGCGCTCAGCCTGATGAAAATGGCGGCGCGATAAACGGTGTTTTGCATGACGTGACGGAGACCAGACTCGCTCTTGCGCGAACCCGGCAAGCAGAGAACCGTTTGACGCGCGAGCTTGAACAGAACCCGCAAGGCTTGGTCGTTGGCGACCCATTGCCATATGAGGAGCGACGCTAATGAATTTGAAGCTTC
>JBCBGJ010000365.1:0-3062 GCA_038526925.1 Pseudomonadota bacterium | reverse complement strand
AGTGTTTTCCCGTATATTCTAGCAGTGGTTGTAAAACAGTTTACATTCCTCACGTCTCAAAAAAATATCTGAAGAAAAGACGTTCGCCAGGCGGAGACTCCAAAAGAAACCCGCGCCGGATGGGCGCGGGTAAGGTCATAATGGAGATTAGGAAACGGGCGTTTCCATAGTCACTACGTCTCAGGACTTGGATTCGTTCCAAAATTTTTGGAAAAAAGTTTCAATCTGCAATAATCAGCCGTCAGCTATGGTCTATGCTGCAGGTTGAACCAGGGCATCCACCCGTCCGAAAACGTCTTGAATGCTCAGAAACGCGAATGCATCGTCCGCATCTTGCACTGAGTCATCCTCTGTCGCCGTTAAACGCGCTTGCAGTTTCTCACGAGACCGATTGATCCGGCTTTTCACTGTCCCAACCGAACAGTTCAGAATGCTCGCCGCCTCTTCATAAGAATACCCTGCAGCGACGACGAGAATGAAAACGTCGCGTTGGTCCGGGTTCAGGGCGAACAATTCTTTGATGGCATCGGAGCAGGCTGCGCGCGTCGACATTGGGCAGTCTTGCGTCAACCAATTTTCAAAATCAGTTGGCGCGTGCAGGTCCACCCGTTTGTTCTTACGGATGTATTGAAGAAACTCGTTACGCGTGATCACGAACATCCAGGCCTTCAGCGTACCCTTTTCTGGGTCAAAGCTCTTCTGGGCTTTCCAGGCTTTCAAACAGGCGTTCTGGACAATGTCATCCGAAAGATCTCGGTCGACGCACAGCATACGTGCGTAGGCGCGAATTTCCGGCAAGAGTTTTTCAAGTTCATCAGCAAACATGTAACGGCCCCTCGTTGATCCAAGGTGTCCGTGGCGTTGGTTAATTAAACGTAAATAGTGTTAATAACTTAGAAACCGATCGGTCATTCCAAATTCTCTCAAATGAAACGTTCTATTCTTGGGTGTTCGTCGGAAATAAATATTTCCCATACTTGAAGGCTGAGCCTTTCGGCGAGCCAAGGCTCTGTTATTAATGAATAAAATAAGACCTCGGGAGCGTCGGAAAAGCTTCGAGTAACTCTGCGTAGATGAGCTCCTTGAGCTCAAATGTCTTCTCTTGCAGTTTGTTTTAGAAACTAAGTATTAGCTAACGCAAACTATCGTGGGTAGAAACAAAGAGAATTCGCGATGTTTTCCGAAGAGCTAGAAAAACACCTGCCGCAGCTTCGCGCTTATGCGCGGGTCCTCTGCGGGGATGTTATTCGGGCTGACGATATTGTTCAAAATGCCTGTCTAAAGGCGTGGGAAAACCGGAGCGCTTTCGATCCCAAAAAAGGCGTACTTCGCGCTTGGTTGTTTCGCATCGTTCGCAATGAGTTTTATCAACAGAAGCGCGCCGACCAGGTGAGAGAGACTGACCCTGAGACGTCAGTAGAGATTCACCTCGTGGCCGAATGCGGGTTGCAAAAACGGTCTGAACTTAGCCGTATGTTGCAAGCGATCCAGTCGCTAAAGCACGCCCAGCGCGATGCCTTTTTGCTCGTCGCAGCTGCTGGGTTCACCTATCAAGAAGCCGCCGATGTTCTCGGATGCTCTGAAGGTACCGTGAAAAGCCGGGTCAGCCGCGCGCGGGAGATGGCGCTCGGCAGGTTTCATTCTGATCAGTGGTTCGACGTTAAACAGACCACGTCTGCCTCTCCAATTGAGCAGCTACACGAAGCCCTCAATCGGATTCAAGCGTTTGCAAACGCTGCTTAGACTATAACAGTCGGCTCTCTTCCAGCAGGTCTGGAAGATCATTCTCATACAAAACGACATCTTGCTCAGCCGTGATCTGGCTCACCAGGCGCCGGGCATCCGCGAAAGATGCGCGCGTATGAAAGTCGGTACGGTCCTGATCGATTGCTGACACGAAACTATCGATCCGTGATGGATTGATCGCAATCACAGTATCGCATTGTTCGGCCGCAAATTGCCCAAGTCGATTATGAACGCGGTCATGTTCCAAGCCGAGTTCAGCCACCCCTGGCGTCACCAACACAGCTTTTCCGCCGCGCTGATCGGCGAGTTTGCGGAGCACTTTCACCGCATTCTTAAAGCCAATTTCGTTTGAATTGTACGCGTCATCAAGGATGAGCGGCTGGCCTGGATTATCTATTTTCTGCAAGCGATGCTGAACCTGCTCCACATCTTTCGAGAAGGCGGCGATCCGGCTCGCTGTTTGAGGACTTACCAAATAGGTCAGAACAACAGAAAGCGCCGAGTTTAGAATATTGTGATCGCCGAGCAGCGGCAGCGTGTAATGGATCGGCGCGGCGCCCGGTATCCCGTTGGGTTGAATTTCAATCGCCCAATTGCTCTCTTTCAGTTCAGCTTTGGTGATTTGGAAATCCGCGCTGTCTTCATGGCCGACTGTTTTCACCAGATTAGGGTGAGCAGCTTTGAGGTCCGCAAATGGCGTGTGCGCCAAAATCTCAACCGGAATAACAGAGTAGCCACCGCGCGCGCAGACATGTTCCACCAGTTCAGATTTGGCGATCGCGATGTTCTCAATGCTGCCAAACCGCTCTGTATGCGCATCCCCAATCGCTGTGACGATCGCGACGTCTGGATCGCAGAAATCACAGAGCCGCTTGATCGATCCGATCCCATAAGCGCCCATCTCCGCGATGAAGTATTTATGGCCGCGTTGCAACTTTTCGCGGATGTTTCGGGTCAGGCCGAGCACGGTATTGATGCTGCCCGGACTGTAGAAAACCGGGCCCGCCGACTCGAGCACTTCGGCCAGGATATGTTTGGTTGTCGTTTTCCCGAACGAGCCGGTGATGCCAATCGTGATGGGGCTGAAGGCATCAAGTTTGTCGGTCGCTTGGTCGATAAACCCTTGATTGATCTGCTCTTGCATCGGGCGCAGCAGGCGATTGGCCAGCATGATGAAGAGCGGTACCATCTGAATCACCACCAAGGCGGCATAGGCATGCACAATGACCAGCCCAAGGCTGAGCAGATAAAACCCTCGGGCCAGTCCTCGAATGCGCTTCAAACGTTCGGTTGCAACGAGTTTTTTCTTATAGGAA
>JBCBGJ010000364.1:0-3054 GCA_038526925.1 Pseudomonadota bacterium | reverse complement strand
GGCGCGAGGGTCCATGTAAATTCGCGCGCATTGGCGGAGGCGCCGTGGATCATCAAGACAATCGGGCCGTCACCGCCTTGTTCGAGCACGTGGACGTCGGCGCCGTTGACCTCAACCATATGGCCTTCAGCCGGGTAAGCGTCGTTTACGCGTGAGGCATACGCCGCGCTATTCCACCATGCGGCCACGCCGCCCAAAGCGAGCACAATAAATCCAATTGTCAGCATTCTCACACCGGCCGGCCTTCCCGTTCACGCCGGATGCGATTTATACCGCGCTGCGCCGAAGGAAAGAGTGGGTAGATTTCAAGCGCCTTTTGATAGGCCGCCAGCGCCTCATCCTTGGACCCGAGGCCTTCCAGAACCGCGCCTAAACCGCCCCAAGCTCCGAAGTGACGAGGCTCTAAACGCAGCGCTTCGTTCACATCCCGCAACGCTTCCGGATAGTTTTCCTGCGATAAGAAAACAGTCGCGCGGCGGTTCCACGCCTCAGCATAGCCCGGTTGAATAGCGATAACGCGGTCATACAGGGCCCGTGCATGCTCCAGGTTACCGAAAGCTTGTGCTCGAACAGCGCGTTCCATTACGAGATCTGCCGCATCTGAGCCGCTTTCCATCCAGGAGGCCCAGATATCGAGCGCGACATCATTGGCCTCCTCTTCGCTCGGCGCGTTTTTAAGCTCGTCAAACATCTCTTCAGACGGCCCAAAATCAGGGCTGCTGACGAGAAGAAGTCCAGAAAAGGCAAGCGCTTTGAGCATGGTGGAGAGTATGGGCCGTTGAGCTGTGGGTGCCAAGAAAAATTAGCGTGAAGGGCTGTATCCGCTTCAAATGGGGCTAAAATCCGAGCGCCTCCGCAATTGCTTTCACTTTTGCCTCGCGATCCGGCATCGCGGCCTCCACCATTTTGTAATAGCGCTCTAAAATCTTCGGCGAGACCTTATCGGGGGATCCGGCATCAAAGGGGGGATTGGGATCATACTCGATGCTAAGTTGAATGAAGCGGGCAAAATCCTCATTTCGGATCCGCGCCGCGAGGGCGAGCGCAAAATCGATCCCAGACGTGACCCCGCCGCCAGAGAACCGGTTGCGGTCTTCGACAATCCGTTCTCGAACAGGAATGGCTCCGAAGAATTTGAGCTGATCGATCGACGCCCAATGACAACCAGACCTATAGCCTTTCAACAGGCCGGCAGCGCCGAGGATAAGCGACCCTGTACAGACCGACGTGATCCAGTCCGCTTTGGCCGCAACCTTGCGCAGCCAGTCCAAAACCTCCGGATCCTGCATCACGTCCATCGTGCCAAACCCGCCGGGCACGCAGAGAATGTTCACATGCTCTATCTCATCGAACGTTGCAGTCGGTAGAAGCGGGAATCCCGCATCGGTGGGCACGGGTTCTTTGTCTTTCCAAACCAAGTTCAGCTCAGTGTTTCCGAGCCGCGACAGCACTTGCGCGGGACCGGTCAGGTCGAGCTGGGTAACGTTTGGAAAGAGCAAGAATGCAACGGATTGCGGCGAAAGTTCAGGCATGGCCATCTCCTTTTTGGTGATTGGCCCAGGCGAACGGCACGGATTGAATGTCGTCGACGCTCCCCAGTGGTGCTCCACTTAAATCGCCAGTTGCGTCTGCTTTAACAGTTTAACGCGGCACGGGTGGGAGTCTATATCCCCTCAATCCAGATGGATCATCCGGCGCGCTAAACCAAGCCGGACGTTTGAAGAGATGCCTGCATCTGGCTCACGTCAGACTTGCCGAACGCTTCAAGCCAATCGCTCAAATGGTCGAGCTCTAGCGGTTTGCAAATCCCGAACCCTTGGGCCGCCTCGCACCCCATGGCTTGCAGGGCCGAGTATTGCTGAGGAGTTTCGATGCCTTCGACAACAGCTGTCAGATCGAGCCCGCGAGACAGCTTCAAGACAGCTTCCACAACGGTGCGAGACCGCTCACATTCAATATTTTCAATCAGTGACCGGTCGATCTTAATCCCGTCGAGTTGCAACTCCATGAGGGCCCACATGGATGCATGACCAGATCCGAAATCATCGATCACCGTTTTGATGCCTGCCTGGCTGAGTTGCTCAATCGTTTTCGCAGCCAAGTCGTCGCGATCCTCGATGAGGATGGATTCCAAAACCTCGACAACCAAGCTATCGCCAGCGAGCCCCCTGGCAGCGAGCTCTCGCTGCATGGTCTCGACATAGTGCGTAGAGCGAAGCGATTTCGCGGACGCATTCACGGCAACCGCTGGGATGTCGAATCCGCGGCCTCGCAACTCCAAGAGGGCATCGAGCGCTTTGCCCATCACCCGTTCATCGAAAGCGTCGATCAGTCCGACACTTTCCATGATATCGAGGAATTCTGCCGGAACCATCAGTTTTCCTTCTCTAGGGCAATAGACCCGGCCGAGCGCTTCCATACCCAGCAAGCGCCCTGTTTCCAGACAGATCTGAGGTTGCAGAGCGCATCTGATCCGGTCTTCGTCAAAGGCGAGCTTGAGGTCTGAAACCAGCGAGCGCTGCGTCTCTACGTCTTCACGCATCGCGCCCGTAAACTGGTGCGCAACGCCGCGCCCGCAGCGTTTTGATTCGTACAAAGCAATATCTGCATTGGCGATGAGCGATTCGGTCGAGCTACAGGCGCGATCGGAAATAATGTATCCAATGCTCGCGCCCACACTGCACTCAATGCCATTGACCATAATGGGTTGGCGGATCTGCTTGATCAGAGTTTCGCACAGGGCTTGGATCTGTGTGGCGGGGTCATGAGACGGTTTTGTCGTGACGATGACAAACTCATCACCGCCGATGCGTGCGACCAGATCATCTGCGCCCGTTACCCTAACCATGCGCTCCGCGGCCTTGCGCAAAACACCATCCCCCACGGGATGTCCGTGCGCGTCATTGACCTCTTTGAATCGATCTAGGTCTACATGAATAACGCAAATCTGGTCGTGTTTCGCGTCCGTTTCGTGCAGCTTCGCATCGATATATTGCTGCAGCTTCTGCCGGTTGGCGATCCCCGTGAGGGTGTCGTGAAGCGCTGCAAGATCGA
>JBCBGJ010000363.1:0-3121 GCA_038526925.1 Pseudomonadota bacterium | reverse complement strand
CATCCTAGCCTTATTCGCGAGTTCGCCTGATACTCCAACAGTGTAATCGCGAATATCGGTGGGTAATTGATTCGCAGCGTTTCGTGCGCGATCTACCGATCGGGTCCGTTTTGCATTCAACGAAAACCATCAGCGTTAGATGATTTAGGTTCTGCATCGTTCCATTTGAATTACGTCAATATGAGGGGGTGCGCGAGGGGGTGTGGTATTAGATCCTCTTTAATAACTATAAGTGATTGTTTTTAATTATAAAAAGATATTGTGTGGCGGAGAGGAAGGGATTCGAACCCTCGATACGCTTATCACGTATACTCCCTTAGCAGGGGAGCGCCTTCAGCCACTCGGCCACCTCTCCGCGAGCGGAAATCCCTAATAATAACCCAGCGCAATGGCAAGCACGGATATGGCGTGCTGCGCGGGTTTTCGCAGATAGACTTGCAAGCCGGGCGACGCAGGCCTATTCCCCGGGGATGAATAATATCACGTTGCACAAAGGCGATTTGCCTGCAGATCTCGATTTAGGCTCCGTTATTGCTGTTGATACCGAAGCCATGGGGCTAAATCCTGTCCGCGATGCGCTATGCGTCGTGCAAATTTCGTCCGGCGATGGTTCGGCGCATGTCGTCCAGCTCGAACGCACTTATGATTGTCCAAATCTGAAAGCGTTGCTTGCGAATCCAGCGATTTTGAAAATTTTCCATTTTGCCCGCTTTGATGTGGCAATGATGAAGAAATGGATGGGCATTACCTGTGCGCCCGTGTGGTGTACGAAAATCGCTTCAAAATTGTCGCGCACCTATACAGACCGTCATGGCTTGAAAGATGTGACGCGCGAGCTTGTCGGCGCGAACATGGACAAGTCTCAGCAGTCCTCTGATTGGGGCGCGGATGAGCTGACGGATCAGCAGCTTCAATATGCGGCGAGCGATGTTTTGCATTTGCATCAGATTCGCGAGGGCTTGACAGCGATGCTCGAGCGAGAAGGGCGCTCAGAGCTGGCACAAGCCTGTTTTGACTTTCTACCCGTGCGCGCCGACCTGGATCTTCTCGGTTGGGATGAGACAGATATCTTCGCCCACAGCTAATCATCGCTTGCGGGCGTGTGACGGAACTGTCATGTCTTGGCCCTGTTCTCGTTGGATTTAGTCGCATAGTAGAGTGATATGAACGCCGCCCACACCGAAATGCTGGCCCAATGGGCCCCGCAGCGCCAGATGACATTGGCGCAGGCGCGGCGTCGCTCGAAATTTGTCAGTACCCTACGAATGGTTTTTGTTGCCGGCGCGGCGATCTCGGCGGGTGTCATTATTGGCCCGATCGCGGCCACGACGTTGACTGGACCCGGTGAGCAAGTCGATCAGCTCGCGGGCGATGAAGTCGTGACGATGGTCAATGCGCGCTTCACGGGCCGCAATATCGCAGGCGAAGCCTATGTCATTACCGCCGCAGAGGCGAGGCGTCGACGCGCAGATCCGAACGTGATCAACCTAACGAGCCCACGGCTGGTCGACGACAAAGGGACTGAAGTGAGCGCACCGGTTGGCGTGTATTACCAGAATGCCGAGTACCTGGATCTTTTCCAGGCCGTCCAGGTGAGAGATCGCGAGGGATACGAGTTCGAGACGACCGCTGCGCGAGTCTTCGTTCTGGATGGCCGCGTGCAAGGCCTGGAACCTTTGAGCGGCAGCGGACCCCTTGGCTATGTCCGCGCAGACTCCTATGAAATTGAAGACGATGGTGATCGGGTCATTTTTCGCGGCAATGTCGATTTGACAATATACCCCGAAGGATCCGAGGACCCCGATACGGGTGAAGTAGAAGAGTAGAAACATGACTGTGACAAAAGCATTAGCGGCGGTAAGCGCCTTGGCGGTGATGGTCAGCGGGACCGCAATCGCACAAGTCTCTGGCGAAGGTGGGCCCATCCGCGTGAATGCAGACCGGTCCGAAGTGCTCGACAAAGAGCGAAAAGTCATCCTGATCGATAATGTCGACATCACGCAGGGCACGGCTCGTCTGCGCGCAGATATCGTGACGATCGAATATGGCGCGACAGGAAACACGACGACGCCGGGACTTGGCTCCAATTTTGGCGATATCCGTACACTCACAGCGCGCGGGAATGTGTTTTATGTCACGCCGGATCTGAAAGCGAATGGTGAGCTTGGTGTTTACGTGGCTTCAACCGATACAATCACACTGACCGGTGACATTGTTCTGGTTCGCGGAGAAGATGTTGCTAAAGGCGAGCGCTTGGTCATGGAGCTGACCGCCGGTAAAACCACCCTTGATGGTGGCGACAGTCAGGTCAATATGGTTATTGTGCCCGGAGAAGGGGACGGTCGATAAAATTCGATCTATCGCCATAAGTGGATTTTAAGGCTGTTATTGTAGGTGATTGTGCCAAGGGCTAATCACTAGGGAGCTGAAACATATGGACCAGACTGGCCAAGGCCTCGTCGCAACCGGACTCGCCAAGACTTTTGGCAAGCGTCAGGTTGTCCATGATGTTTCGCTGAGTTTGCAGCGGGGCGAAGTCGTTGGGTTGTTAGGACCGAACGGCGCGGGGAAAACCACCTGTTTTTACATGATTATGGGACTAATCGGCGCTGATGATGGCTCGATCCGCATTGATGGCGCCGATGTCACGGCATTGCCGATGTATCAGCGTGCGCGTCTCGGACTCGGATATCTTCCGCAAGAAGCGAGCATCTTTCGCGGAATGAGTGTCGAAGAGAATATCATGGCCGTTGTGGAGCTTGTTGAGAAAGACAAGTCCGAGCGTCAAAACCAAGTCGATTCTTTGCTAGATGAGCTGCACATCACGCATCTGCGCTCGCAGCCTTCGACCAGTCTTTCTGGTGGTGAGCGCCGCCGTGTTGAAATCGCGCGCGCGCTCGCCTCACGACCAGCCTTTATGTTGCTGGACGAACCGTTCACCGGAATCGACCCCCTCGCGATCTCCGATATTTCTGATTTGATTGGTTATCTCAAAAACCGCGGACTTGGTGTTCTGATCACCGACCACCAAGTGCGTGAGACCCTGCAAATCAGAAATATCGGAGATCGCGAGGGGGTCGATTCCGGTGAACGGTTCGTCCAGCAACATAAAGGCTGGTCG
>JBCBGJ010000362.1:0-3135 GCA_038526925.1 Pseudomonadota bacterium | reverse complement strand
AGGCAGCAGGATAGCGTGATATGCGCGACCTCTTCCGGAATGCCATAGCGCCGCAACGGCACGCGGCGCTTTGCGAAAATCACTTTGTGTTCGTCGGGAATTGAGGCGTTGATATTGGTCTCGATCGGGCCCGGGCAGATGCAGTTACAGGTGATCCCGTCGCGTCCAAGATCGTTCGCCATCGCGCGGGTGAGGCCGATGACGCCATGCTTGGCCGCCACATAAGGTCCATTTCCAGGTGTCGCACCGAGCCCTTCGGTAGAAGAGATATTGACGATCCGGCCGCCGGTTTCCGTCTTTTTCAAGTGTGGCAGCGCCGCCCGGATGAGGCGTTGATGTGCGGTCAGCATGACGTTCACGCTATGGTGCCAGATCTCTTCATATTGATCTTCTGCAGGCTGGGTAAGACGCGCAAAGCCGGCATTGTTGATCAGGATATCGAGCCCGCCAAAGGCGTCCGCCGTCGCCGCGACTGCCGCTTTGATCGCGTCATGATCGCTTACGTCTAAGGCTATCGCGCGGACATCTTCATAGCCGGCCTCGCGAATTTCGGCGGCCACCGCTTCGACGCCATCGGCATTCATATCCGTGGCCATGACTTTGGCGCCTTCGCGCGCAAAAAGATGCGCGGTGGCGCGGCCCATCCCGCTTGCCGCGCCGGTGATGAAAACAGTTTTTCCTGCGACCGATCGGTCGAGGTCTTGGTACGGGATCATAGAGAACCTCCTCAGTTTTCCGGCACGCTACCGCAAACGCAGCACAAAAAAAGCCCCGCCGTAGGGCGAGGCCAATTGTTTGGAGTATTTTTTAGTTTGGGCAATCAACCGACCCGCGACACGGGAAAACGGTCCGGCTTGAGGGCGCGCTATTGCGC
The DNA here is from genome assembly GCA_038526925.1 of Pseudomonadota bacterium. Lineage (GTDB taxonomy): Bacteria > Pseudomonadota > Alphaproteobacteria > Caulobacterales > Hyphomonadaceae > Henriciella. The sequence continues at coordinate 2,261 of JBCBGJ010000362.1, read as the reverse complement.
CGAAAGAGCGAGAATTTCAAACCGAGTGACGCCGCTTGATAGGTATTTGACATTGTCTTTGAAGCCTTGAGTATCGCCGAAATTCGCGAGGCCTTCTGGCGTATCCCACTCGACCAGAGTCACCTGACCCGGTGCGCCGTCTTTGAGCTTATGAGACTCGAACTTTGGATCGAACATTTTGTACATGAAACGCCCGCCAACCTCGCTAACCGCGTCTGCAATGCCGTCCATATAGGTATCGTAGTCATTCGGGTTTTCGGGATTCGTCCAGGCCATCGCAATGGTATAGGTTTTGTCCGCCGCGAAAGTCAGGTTGAGATCTTCGTCTAGTTCTTTGGTGAAGATTCTTAGATCGTCCCAGGCTTTTGGGCGCAGCGCTTTGATGCCTGGCCAAGCTTCCTCGGATTCGAGGGATGCTTCTGCGTCCTGGCTTGGCCAAGAGAAGAAAATGATCCCTTCGGAATTATGCTTGCCAACAGGGGCCGCAACGACTCGCAACTGTCCTTCGCGCTTCAAGCCATATTGCTGTGCGAGGGGGAAGGCGGTTGCATAGTACTGAGACCGCGCCGCGTCGGCGGCATCTCCCTTATTCGGAATGACGGAAATGATGGAAAACAGCTCGCCTTTCTTGAGATTGATCTCCATTGGGGCGGCGGCCTGCTCGGCGTTTTCAGACGCCGCTTGGGGTGCGGTATCTTGTGCAAGGCTGGTGCAGGAGGCGACCATGCTTGCCGCGGTGAGACACGCTAAAACGGCTTTGATCGCGCGTTCGAGCGGGGATTGAAAGAGCATACAGTCTCCGGTTCTTTTGAGGGTCTACCCATTGCCTAGATTCGCATTTTACACTTGTCGCGGATTGATTCTGCGTCCCTTTGGTGCAAAAATGCACCAATGAATGAATGGGATCAGTATCGGCTTATTCTGGCGGTTCACCGAGCGGGGACGATACGTGGCGCGGCGGACCATCTGGGTGTGAACCATGCCACAGTATCCCGGCGTCTCACCCAAATTGAGCGTGGATTTGACGCGCCCGTATTCAACAAAGTGACGGGCGGCTACAAGGCTTCAGAAATTGGCCTAGAGCTCGTCGCCGCTGCCGAAGATATGGAATTGATCGCGCTTGCGGCGGAGCGAAAGAGCCGGGCCGCCAGCGCAAACCTCTCCGGCCCAATCCGCGTCTCGATGGGTGAACCGATTGCCCAATGTCTGCTGCAAGATGCACTGCTTCAATTCATGCGTATGCATCCCAACATTCAGCTCACGATCGAAACATCCATCAACTTGGTCGACCTCAATCGATCTGAGGCGGATGTGGTAATCCGCTCAACCCCAAATCCGCCGGAGCACCTCGTCGGCCGGCGGCTGTTTCCGTACTTTTTGAGCGAGTATGCCGCCAAAGGCTATTTAGAACGAACGCGCCCGGAAGACCGGCGCTGGTTGATCTTTTCCAGAAGTGTAACCGGCCCAGATTGGATAGAGGCGAGTGCTTTCCCGGACGCACCGATTGGGTTGAGATCGGATGACCTCATGTGGCTTCTCGGCGCCGCCAAAGCGGGAGCGGGGATGATCCGAACCGCCTGCTACATGGCCGATCCCGACCCAGAGCTTGAACGGTTACCGGGAGCGGACCCGCTGCAAGCGCAAGACCTCTGGGTGCTCACCCATCCTGACCTTAAAAACGCGCCTCGGATCAAACACCTTATGCGCCACCTCGCGGCTGCGATAGAAGATCAACGCGATCTAATTCAAGGACGGATCTGACCCAAACAAAAAGGTGCCCGGGAACGCATCCCGAGCACCTTTTTCAGATTTGAATTTAGGTAACTGCGTCAGGGCGCAGCTCTTAAGTGTTCTCTTTGATCCACTCAGAGATTTTTTGCTTCGACATCGCACCTGGATGCGTGGCCGTGACTTTGCCCTGCTTGAAGATCATCAGGGTCGGCAAGCCGCGAATGCCGTATTTCGAGGCGGCCATCGGATTGTCGTCCACATTGATCTTAGCGACTTTGATATCGCCGCTCAGCTCGTCGGCAACAGCGTCTAGATGCGGTGCCATGGCCTTACAAGGACCACACCATTCCGCCCAAAAGTCGACAACGACAGGCGTGTCGCTGGCAACGGCATCATCAAATGTCTCGTCAGTAATATGTTCAGCGGCCATGGTGACCTCCTTTAAATCGTTCGTGCGGCATAAAATAGGGACTCTTCGCGCGCGTCAAACCCCGCTGTCTACACGGTTTAGTGATTCTGACAGTTCGTCG
>JBCBGJ010000361.1:0-3138 GCA_038526925.1 Pseudomonadota bacterium | reverse complement strand
TGACGCTTGTCGAATATGCCAGCTGGACATGTCCCGCCTGTCTCGATTTCCACGCGCGGATCATGCCGAGCGTAAAGACAGACTATGTCGACGCTGGTAAAGTGAAGCTCGTGTTCCGCGAGTTTCCAACCGCCCCCGCCAACATCGCTGTGGCAGGATTTGCGGTCGCTCGCTGCACAGACGACGCGCAATATTACGATGTCTTGGATGAGCTTTTCATGCGTCAGGACGCGATCCTAACACTGGCACGCCAAGGCGGGCCGGTCGTTGAAGCCCTCAAACAAATTGGCGCCAATCATGGCATCGAAGGTGATGAGACTTTCCAAGCCTGCCTGGACGACCAAGCCAATCGCGATGCTATTCGCGCCTCAATCGCGGCTGCTCGTGGCCAAGGCGTGGATGCAACACCAACGTTCTTCCTGAACGGTGAGAAGATGGACGACAATGCTCGTATCTCACCAGTCACGTTCACTGCAGCGCTGGATGAAGCGCTCGGCGAGCCAGCGAGCGAATAAGGAAGGAATGGGGGCTGAATGCAGTTAAAAGAACTTCGCATTGCAGGCTTCAAATCCTTCGTTGATCCGGAAGCTGTACCGATCCGACCAGGGCTGACCGGTATTGTCGGCCCGAACGGGTGCGGTAAATCCAATCTACTCGAAGCCATGCGATGGGCGATGGGCGCCAACTCAGCCAAAGCCATGCGCGGCGGCGAGATGGATGATCTGATCTTCTCAGGCGCTGCCGGACGCCCTGCCCGTGAGCTCGCGGAAGTCACACTCGTGCTAGACAACAGCGCCCGCACGGCGCCGCCAGAGTTTAATAGCTCTGACACTTTGGAAGTGATGCGTCGCCTAAAGCGCGGCGCGGGGTCGAGCTATAAACTTAATGGCCGGACAGTTCGCGGCAAAGACATCAAACTTCTGTTCGCGGATGCCTCCACCGGCGCGAACTCGCCCTCTTTGGTGCGTCAGGGACAGATTAGCGAACTGATCGGTTCCAAACCGCAAAACCGTCGGCGTATTCTGGAAGAAGCCGCCGGCATCTCTGGTCTCAATACGAGGCGCCATGAAGCCGAGCTGAAACTCCGCGGCGCGGAAAACAATCTTGAGCGTCTGACCGAGGTGTCCGCCGAGGTAGAGCGCCAGCTTGAAAGCCTTAAACGCCAAGCGCGAAAGGCCCGCAAATATAAAGAACTGAGCGCGAAAATCTCTTCGCTCGAAGCCTATCTCGCACATTTGAAGTGGTTCACGGCAAAATCCGACCAGGAGACTGCCGCCGTCTCGCTTGCCCGCGCAAAGACCGAAGTCGAACGCCTAACCCGTGAAGCTGCAGTAGCCGAAACAAAGCGACTGGAAGCGAGCAACGGCATTGGCCCATTGCGCACCGCTGAAGCAACCGCCTCAGGCAAACTTGGCCAAGCGAGGATCGAACTCGCGCGAATTGAGACGGAACGCAAAAACGCAGCGGATATGCTGGCAGGCCTGGAACGAGAGGCTGCGCGCCTTGCTGAAGATATTCAACGCGAACAAGGCCAGCGTGAAGAAGCAGAACGTACACTTGCAGACGCCAAAGAGGCGCTCGCCGCCTTGCCCGTCGCAAATGATACAACAAACAAAGAAAAAGAAGCCGACGCTGAGCGCGTTCTGGCCGAAGCCAAACAAGCCCTCGAGGCGGCGCAAGCTGAGGCTGATACGAAAACTGACGCGCTATCTCAAAAGCGTGCAGAGATCCAAGCCCTGGAAGCCAATGCGACCGCGCACCGACGCCGCGTTGAAAGCTTAGAACAAGAAGTTCAACATCTCCGCGCCGCAGTAACCGCGCTACCAGAGACAGATACACTTAATTCAGAACTCGAAATCGCGCGGGCCGCCGAAACAGATGCAGAAACGGCGCTCAAAACGGCGCAAGATACTCTAGAGGCAGCCGAACAATCTGTTCTGGACAAACAGGAAGCCGAACTCGCAGCGAAAACACCAGCCGATGAAGCGCAGGACACGCTGCGGACTTTGGAAACTGAAATTGCTGGCCTGACCCGACTGCTCCGCAAAGCGGAACGTTCTGAGAGCCCGCCTGTCGTGGAACAGATGCGAACTCGCGATGGCTATGAGAAGGCCGTCGCGGCTGCGCTCGGCGACGATTTGCAAGCCCCGACCGACAAATCCGCATCGATCTTCTGGGGCGGCAGCCAGGTAAAAACGCTGCCGCTTCCAGGATATGCTAAGCCGCTGACAGACTTTGTTGAGGCGCCGGGTGAACTCGCCGCCCGTTTGTCACAGTGCGGCGTCGTCTCACGCTCCGAAGGGCTTGAGCTAGCCGCAGACCTGAAGCCGGGACAGCGTTTGGTGACGCTGGATGGCCACCTCTGGCGCTGGGACGGGTTTACGCGCACACCCGCAGCGCCGGTCGCAGCAGCAGAGCGCTTAGAACAGCAGACACGCCTCGAAGAAGCTCAGTCTGCCTTGGGGCCGCAGCGCCAAACCGTCTCGGACCTACAAGCGGCATACGCTCAAGCACGCGGCAACCGAATCGGCGCGGAAGAAGATCTCAAGCAGTTGCGCCGAAACGTACAAGACGCGTCGCAGCGTCTTGATACCGCACGCCGCAATCATGCCAACGCAAAGCAACAGGCTGATCGTGCAAGCTTGAGAGCAGACGCAGCGAAGGAAAACCTAGCTCGCGTCGAGTCTGATCTTTCAATCGCCACAGAAGCCTATCGCACAGCAGCGAAACCTGAAAATACAGAAGTTCTCCTCGAGCTCGAACAAGCCGTCGGCGCTGCACGCGAAACGCTGACAGCCGCTCGCGAGCGCGAAACTGAGTGTCGCGGACGCCTCACTGACCTCACCCGCAACCGCCAGCAAGCCATGGCGCGCCGGGAAGCGCTCGAAAAGGATGTTGAGCGCTGGGCAGAGCGTCTGCAAACCTCCGGGGCGCGCGTCGATGCCTTGCTCACACGCCGCACTGAAGCCGCAAGTGAAGCCGCCGCAGCAAAAGCACGTCCAGAGGCGCTCCAAACTCAACTTGATACACTCGCAGCTCGGGTCGAAACGCTGGAAACCGAACGCCAGACCGCGGCTGATACGCTTGCGCAGCGCGAATCAGAAATTCGCGAGGTCGAAGAAACTGCTCGCTCGACCA
>JBCBGJ010000360.1:1869-3141 GCA_038526925.1 Pseudomonadota bacterium | reverse complement strand
GGCGGCGAATTGACCAGATAGCGGCAGAGCTCGCCAATATAGACAATCGATGTCGCGCCCTGATGACAGGCGCCAGCATCATTCTGCGCAAGAAGTTCTCAGCCTCTCAGTTCTGGGATGATGCCGCCGACCAGGGCGCGACATCGATTGTCTATATTGGCGAGCTCTGCCGCTATCTGGTCAATTCGCCGCCGCATCCGAAAGAAAAGGCCCACAAAATTCGCACCGGCTTTGGCAACGGCCTGCGGCCGGATATTTGGGAAGAGTTCCTGACCCGGTTCAACATTTCCTATGTCTGCGAGTTTTATGGCTCAACCGAAGGCAATGTCAGCTTTCTCGGCTTTGACGGTAAAGTCGGCGCGGTTGGCCGCATCCCAGGCTATCTCGAGAAAAGCGTTTACGGCCATGTGGCCTTTGTAAAGTTTGATGTCGTTGAGGAGAAACCAATCCGCGGCAATGATGGCTTCTGCATCAAAACCCTGCCCGGTGAACCCGGCGAAGCAATCGGGAAAGTCGGCGACGATGCCCGCACCCGGTTCGAGGGTTATAATGACGAGCAAGCCACGAAGAAGAAAGTCCTCCGCGACGTTTTCGAAGAAGGCGATATGTGGTTCCGCACTGGCGACCTGATGTCGAAAGACGCGGATGGCTATGTCTACTTTGTTGACCGAATTGGCGACACATTCCGCTGGAAAGGCGAGAATGTTTCGACCAATGAAGTGGCAGAGTTCGTCGCGCGCGCCCCGGGCATTTCAACCGCTAATGTCTATGGCGTCAGCGTTCCCGGCACCGATGGCCGCGCTGGCATGGCGGCGATCACTACAAATGGTGAAGTCGACTATGACAATTTACACGCGTGGCTGTCAGAGCATCTTCCAAAATACGCCATTCCGCTTTTCATTCGAGTCCAACAAGAAGCTGAAACCACGGGCACGTTCAAATATCGCAAAGTTGAGCTGGTTAAAGAAGGCTTTGATCCTTCCACCGTCAGCGAGCCAATCTGGTATTTCGATCCGGACACCAACAAATATGAGCCGCTCACCCCGGACGCCCACGAAACCATCGCCTCTGGCGCGGTGAAGTTTTAAACATGTTGGCCCGCATTTTCCTGTGTGCTGGCGTCCTTGTTGGCTGCACGGCGGCCGATGCGCCCGCTCCTGAGGCGCTCTATTTTGAGCGTCTAAGCGCGCTGTGTAATGGCGAAGCCTATGCAGGATCGCTGGTCAGCACAGACGCCGTCGACGCTGACTTTAAGACTGCCGATATGCGCAT
>JBCBGJ010000360.1:0-1859 GCA_038526925.1 Pseudomonadota bacterium | reverse complement strand
AATGGCGAAGCCTATGCAGGATCGCTGGTCAGCACAGACGCCGTCGACGCTGACTTTAAGACTGCCGATATGCGCATAGGGCCTGCAACTTGTGACGGCAACACAATCTTGATCCCATTCGCCGTCGGCGATGATCGGTCACGGACCTGGGTCGTCACGCGAACCGTTGATGGGATTCGCCTCAAACACGATCACAGACACCGGGACGGCACTGAAGACGCGGTCACGCAATATGGCGGCGATAGCGATCAAACCGGCTCCATCGGCGCGCAGGACTTTCCAGCCGATGACGAGACGAAGGAGCTTTTCATGCGAGAGGGCCTCGAGGTCTCCATACAGAACACCTGGCGCGTCGAAATCGCGCCGGGCGAACAGTTCACCTATCAAGTGAGTCGGCCTGAGCGTCTGTTTCGGGTCGAGTTTGATCTGACGGAGCCTGTCGAAGCGCCGCCTCCGACCTGGGGCGCTGCGCCAATCGAATGAGTGAGCCGACCGCACCATCCGGCCGCGTTCTGATCATAGCCGGCTCTGACAGTGGCGGCGGCGCGGGCATTCAAGCTGATTTAAAGACCGTCACCATGCTCGGCGGCTACGCGATGACCGCGATCACCGCAATCACCGCGCAGGACACAACTGGCGTGCATGGCGTTTGGCCGGTCGCGATTGAGGCTGTCACGTCGCAAATGCGTGCCTGCCTGACCGACATTAGCGCGGACACGATCAAAACCGGTATGCTCGGATCAGCAGATCTGGTCGAACAGGTCGCCGAGACTTTGGACACGCTCGCCAAAGACACACCGCGCATTGTCGATCCGGTCATGGTCGCCACCTCGGGCGATCGCCTGGTGGATGAAAGAGCGGTCAGTGCGATTGCGTCTCTGATGCTACCGGGCGCGGTCTTGGTTACCCCCAATGCCCCAGAAGCGGAAGTTCTGACCGGCAAAGCCGTCGATGGCATTAATGGTCAGCGACGCGCGGCTGAGGCGCTGCTGGAACGCGGCGCGAAAGGCGCGTTGGTGAAAGGCGGGCACGTCCCCGGCGCGATCATTCAGGACGTCTTACAAACCGAGCATGGCGAATGGATCTTTGAAAGCCCGCGCATCGAAACCAGCTCTACGCACGGCACAGGCTGCACTTTGGCGAGTGGATGCGCGGCCTTGCTGGCGCAAGAGATTGCCATACACGAGGCGGTCGAGCGCGCCCGTGACTATCTGCGCGAGGCCATCAAGCATGCGCTAGGCCTTGGCCATGGACATGGTCCAGTGGCCCATAATTGGGCTGTTTTGGATCAGGAAAACTGACGGGTCGTAGAGTTTAAGTCAGCAGATCAGGAAGACTGATCGATCGCTTAGAAATCATGGTTTGTCCTCTCGCATCGCGTGTGACAGCTTGCGCCTCCTCAAGCTAGGAGGCTCCCATGGCAACCATTCCGTTCGCACAAATTGATGCATTCGCAAGTCAGACCTTTGAAGGCAATCAGGCCTGCGTGATGCCACTCGATGCATTTTTGTCAGACGAGACGCTGCAGAAAATTGCTGCCGAGAACAATGTCGCCGAGACCGCCTTTATCGTCCCTGCTGGCGAAGGTGTCTGGGAGCTGCGCTGGTTTACACCGGCTGTGGAGGTTCCGCTTTGCGGTCATGCAACTTTGGCAGCGGGGCACTATCTCTACGAAGTCGCAGGCTTTAACGGCGACCAGATCCGCTTTCAATCTCTGCATCAGCGACCTGTTGAGCCGGAAAGTCCATTTCAAGCCGGCCATCATCTAACCGGGATACAAGCAAGTCGCCCGATTTGCGCGTTTGAAAGCGGATCTGGTCGCGATTGAGGCTGTCACGTCGCAAATGCGTGCCTGCCTG
>JBCBGJ010000359.1:0-3142 GCA_038526925.1 Pseudomonadota bacterium | reverse complement strand
TTGACCCCTTATGTTCAGACCCGGTTGTTGGAAGAGATTGATCCCGAGTGTCATTGGTTTCTACTAGATGTCTCACGGCAAGAACTGTCGCGACGTCTCAATGCGCGGACGGATCATTTCATGTCTCCCAGTCTGCTAGAGGATCAGCTGAAGGCGCTCTCCGCACCAGACCACGCGCACCGGATAAATGGTGAGCAATCAATCCCTCAGATTTGCAACGATATCCTCGCCGTGATTTTACACGCTAATGAAACTCGCACGCCTTAGCCTTCGAATAGACTTTCCGAACGGTACACGCTTTGGCCCTGGCAAAGCGGCGCTCCTGACCGCGCTCCACGAGAGCGGATCGATACGCGCAGCAGCAACACAATTGGGAATGTCTTACCCTCGCGCCTTGAAACTGATCGAGCAGATGAATTCGAGCTTTCAAGCGCCCTTGGTCACAACTCAACATGGCGGTGCCGAAGGCGGTGGCACGCATGTGACAGAACTCGGGCAAGACGTTCTGCAATTGTATGGCTCAATATGTGAAGCTTCAGAACAGGCGAGCGCCGACAATTTCCAATCACTTCTCAAACATATTCGCGAATAGGCTAGCTTCGATCTAAATCGTGGTTTACATCGCTTTTATGGCAGCGATGAAAATGACCGGCGAACATGCGCAAGATGTCCTAGGACAGCTTGAGGCGTGGCTGCAGGCCGGCCAGGCGTGCGCCTTAGTCATTGTTGTGGAGACCCAAGGCGGCGCGGTGCGGGCGCCGGGCGCTCTTCTCGGGGTCGGCCCAAACGACGCGATTGGTTACATTTCCGGCGGATGCATTGATGCCGACGTTGCCATGCAAGCACGTGAGGCGTGTATCGAGGGGACGCCGCGCCGCGTGCGCTATGGTGCAGGTTCTCCGTTTATTGATCTTCCCCTGCCCTGCGGCGGCGCAATTGTGGTTCAAATCACTCCGAACCCTGACGCGTCTTTCATTAGGCATGCGTATCAAACGCTGGCGCACCGTAAGCAGCTCACTTTAGGTTTGACCGAAGCATCGGACCTGGGGGTTGTAAAGGAACACACCGCACTGACCGAGAACACACTTTCATTTCAATACGCCCCAAAGCTTCGTCTTCGTATCGCGGGGCGAGGCGCCGATGCGCTTGCGCTCGCAACGATGAGTGATGCTGCGGGATATGATACGCATGTTCAGTTTCTTGACGAAGATGATATTGCTGCTGCGCGGCAGGCAGGCTTGGAAAACGTTCGCACGCTCACAACAGCATCTGAGTTGGAGCCATCTGAAGACGATCCCTGGAGTGCTTTCGTCTTACTCTTTCACGATCAAGACTGGGAAGTCCCGCTCCTAAAACAAGCTCTGGATGGGCCCGCTTTCTATATCGGCGCCGTTGGCAGCCGTACGACCCATGAAAAGCGGTGCGCGGCGCTGCGGGCGGCGAACTGCACGGACCGTCAGATCGATCGTGTGCGAGGGCCTATTGGACTGGTTCCCTCGCTTAGAGATGCGTCTTTTCTCGCGATCTCTGCCTTGGCTGAAATCATAGAAGCGTTTCCGGGGGCTGAAACAGCGTCGCGCCAGAACACGGCTTTGTTGTTGCTCGCTGCGGGAGCCTCCAGTCGTTTCGTGGGCGGCGACAAATTGTTAGCTGAGCTTGATGGCAAACCAGTTCTTGCCCACGCTGCGAGCCATACGGTTTCGCCCCCATCTCTACAGCGCGTCGCCGTCACACCGACGGACAATTCGCCGAGAGAACGCGAGCTCGAAGCGAAGTCGTGGCAAATCGTCAGAAATGCGAAATCAACTGAAGGCCAAGCGTCATCGCTTGTCTGTGGATTAGAGCTGATCGCATCCAATCCAGATATTGATCAGATCATACTCCTGTTGGGAGATATGCCCTTCGTCCCCAATGATCACCTGTCTCAAATGTTGAAGCTCGCTGAGCAAAACCGCGTAACGGCAATCATGAGCGAGTGTGACGGCATTTTGTGTCCCCCTGCCCTGTTCAAGCGTACGCACTTTGACAACCTTTCGAACCTTACAGGAGATCGCGGGGCCAGATCGGTTTTCGCGGCTCTAAGATCTGGAGGCGTGACGCTTCCTCTCGCCGCAGAGCACGGCAGGGACATTGATCTCGTCGCAGATCTCGAAGCAGCATCGGAGATGACAAATGCCTGATGACTTAGCGACCGTTAAATCCGCTCCGCTCGTAGATCAGTTTGGACGGCGCGTAACCTATTTGAGGATGTCCGTTACCGACCGCTGCGATCTGCGCTGTACCGATTGCATGGCCGAAAAGATGCAGTTTTTGCCGAAACGCGATCTCCTCACGATCGAAGAACTAGATACGGTCGCGCGCTCTTTCATCGAGCGCGGGGTTGAGAAGATCCGTATTACCGGCGGTGAGCCTTTGGTCCGCAAAGGCATGCCGGAATTGTTTGAGCGTCTAGGCGGCTATCTTGGGCACGGCTTGAACGAGCTCACCCTGACGACCAATGCCACTTTACTCGAACAAAACGCTGAGATGCTTGTTCGAAACGGCGTCAAACGGATAAATGTGTCGTTGGATTCCCTTGATCCGGATACGTTCATGCGGGTGACCCGCCGGGGCAAACTGGATCAAGTCCTCGCTGGCATCGACGCGGCCTTAGCGGTTGGCTTAAAAATCAAACTGAATACGGTCGCACTCAAGCACGAAAACGTCTCTGAGCTACCGCGCATGATTGAGTGGGCGCATGGCAAAGGCATGGATCTAACTTTAATTGAAGTCATGCCTCTGGGCGAAACCGGCGAGGATCGGATTGATCAATACATTCCCCTGCCGATGGTGCGCGATCAGTTAGAACAGCGCTGGACGTTAAACGATGTCGATGCTGGTCTCGCGAATGCAGGTCCGTCACGTTATGTTCAGGTCGCGGAGACCGGCGGCAAGCTCGGCTTCATCACACCGCTGACCAATAATTTCTGCGCAGGCTGTAACCGCGTTCGCGTGACCTGTACGGGGCGGATCTATATGTGCCTGGGCCAAGACGATCATATCGATCTGCGAAGCGCTCTGAGAGATAGCGATGCCCCTCACGAAGCTCTTGATGCCTGTCTCAGTCGAGCGCTTCTGAAAAAGCCAGAGCGGCATGAATTCG
>JBCBGJ010000358.1:0-3088 GCA_038526925.1 Pseudomonadota bacterium | reverse complement strand
CGATCTGCCGCGAGAATTGGGTGGGCCAAGCAAAAGACCTGATTGCCGCAGCTTAACAGAAGCCCGAGAACGGCTTCATACAGCATTCAGGTGACGCATGCGATTTTATGTGCGAGCATTTGATTAACCACAGTTTTTGTGACTGTGCGGAAATAAAAACAATAGAGATGAGGCAACGGGAGACAAAGCGATGAGCAAACTACTGATTACCGATGAAATGATTGAAACGGGCGAGCGTGTTGATGCGCCGCGCGATTTTCTGGAGACCGCGCAGCGAATTCCGATGTCTCGCCGGCGCATTCTGTCAGGCCTCGCCGCCGGGACAATTGTTCCGCTTGTAACCGGTTGTTCGACAAATCCTGTCACGGGGTCGAGCCAGCTGATTATTCCTGGTTTCGACAACGCGTCTCTGGCGCGGATGTCTCAAGCAGCTTGGGCGGATATGAAAGCTCAAACGCCGCAAACAGGCGACTCACGTCTTCGCAACCGCGTTCTGACATCCTGGGATCGCACGGCGCGCGGACGAGCAACCGCGCTGCAGGACATTTACAATCAAGACGCCTCGTATCGCCCAGATGAGTGGGAGATCGCGGTTTTCGATACCGATGTTGTGAACGCGTTCGTTATGCCGGGGCAGCAGGTCGGGGTCTATCGCGGGATCACCGAGCTGACAGAAAATGATGACCAGCTCGCCACCATCCTTGGACATGAGGCCGGTCACATCGATGGCCAGCACTCAGCAGAGCGCGCCTCCATGCAGGTCGCCAGCCAAGTCGCGATGGTCGCCGGTTCGATTGCCATCGCGCAGTCTGATGAGTTGAAGCAATACGGCAATACGATTGCGGCCCTTGGCGGCGCAGCCATCCAGTTCGGTGTGCTCCTGCCTTACAGCCGTAAGCACGAATATGAAGCTGACCGATTGGGCCTCGATTACATGGCGAAAGCGGGCTACGACGTGACCCAAGCGCCGCGCCTATGGGACTTGATGAATGAAAGAAGCTCGGGCAACCGGCCGCCGGAATTCATGTCGACCCACCCAGATCCGGGCAACCGCAAACAGGAATTGATCAACTATATCAATGCCCGCGGATACGCTTTCATCTAAGGCGCCTTGCACGATCGATTAAAAAAGCCCGCCGGAGACATCTGGCGGGCTTTTTGGTGTTTTAGGCTGGCTTGCAGGGCACATCAGGGAGCGGGATTTCTTCACTGGTATCCGCACGAATTGCGAAACACTCACCCGCCCGGTGTCTCAGTTTCAACATCAATGGCCTATCGGGATTGTTCGTGTTCAGCGGGTTTGGCTTTGGCGGTCGAAGCGTCATTAGCGACGATGTGGATGTCTCCGCAGCATCTAATCGCCACCCGCGTTTATTGGTTGCAATCGAGAGCTGTTCTTCGATTGCATCCAGCATTTCAGAAGACTCGTCGGACAAAATGGCTGGCTCGTGATTTTCAGCTGCATGCTGACACCCAACGGCGCCTAAAACAGCAAAAGACAAAGCAAAAGACCGTATCATTTCGGCATCTCCATGACACGGGTGTTTTCTAAGTAATACTCGCGTTTCCAGAAATCATCAGCCAAACGCTCTGCGGTTGTCTTGTTGGCCACGAACGATTGGGTCTGTGTGCTTATAGCTGGGCAAGTTCCGTTCTCGATAAACCCGATCGCCGCCGCGACGAGGCCTTCATTCACGTCGCCAAGCTCATTGGAAAAGTCGTCGCCAACTTCGCAGCCCGTTACACTAACGCCAAATTCGGAATTCGGTGAGTTTGCGGGAAAAAATCCATCTGCAAACTCGCCGAACCCTTTGTCGTTCGCGCCTTGAAACTGAATTGTGTAATAGGTCTCGCCGCAATTGTCCCGCGGTACAAACCCATAAGGTTTACCGCAAGTTCGGGCGCCAATTAAAACAACTTCCAAGTCGATACCGCGAAGTCCATTAATCACTGCTTCACTGGCGCTGCAGGTGCCACCTGTCGAGAGGATAAAGAGCCGATCGAGATCTAAAGCGGGTAAAGATGATCCTTCTGCTAAGCTCGAATTCTCGTCGAACTTAAGAAATTCATCGATGAACGGGAATGGCTGATTAAGAGAACCGTCGATTGGGTTTCTGTTTCCCGCATCGTCATTATAGATGAAGCGTTCGAAGACTTTGTTATCAGTTCGAGCATCACCGGCAACCATGTAACTCAACTGTGCTGCGATCGCGAGCAAACCTCCGCCATTGTAGCGAAGATCTAGGATCAATTCGTTGACATTCGCATCTTGCATTTCTTGCATCGCCATAACGATTTCTTCTTCTGCCGAAAACGTATTAAACGTGTTGAAAGAGATGTAGCCAATCGTGTTGGACCCAACCGAGAATGTGTCTGTAATCAGGACCGGGTCTTCGACAATATCCTCGGTGGTGATGCTGAACGTGCGGATCGTTCCGTCATCATCTTGGACCCGGAAACTACGGGATAGGCCGGTTTCGCTTGGCGACAGTAATTCTCTTAAAGCAGGAATCTCTGCTTGCGTCCGGAAGCCATCGACAACGTCTTGACCATTGATCTCCAGGATCTTAGCCCCGCGGGGTAGGGGAACTTCGCCCGCAATGGGCCGTCCGGCTGCGGAATCTGGGAGATTGAAGCCGATCCGAATGTCGCGAGGCGGCGCGCCGCGTAAGAAGACCAGTTCTGCGCCATAGCCGGGATTTCCGAGGCTCTGTCTAGACGCAAGCACATCGGCGGTTGGCTGGCTAAAGTGGAAATCATCCCGATCTTCGCCAGAAGGCTCGACGGCAAAAGTCTTTAGAACACCAAAGTAATCAAGCCGGTCCGTGAACTCGTTGGGGTCGCGATCGGTAACTTCGTCATTCCAAAGATAGGTTTCATTAGTCCAGGAGCGCAGCCAAAACAGCTCCTCTAGCAAAGACCCCGCCACGTCAGGAAATGGATCGCCCGCAGCATCAACACCGGTTCGCGGTGCCGCGCATTGATTTTCAAACACGCTGGCCGCTTCAAACACGCCTTCTGTCCAAGTCGTGCCGGACGGAGGGGGCGGTGGTGGCGGAGGCGGCGGCGGTGGAGGCGGCGCCTCTAC
>JBCBGJ010000357.1:0-3161 GCA_038526925.1 Pseudomonadota bacterium | reverse complement strand
CTTATACCTTCTTCAATACCGACGAATTCACAGGTGCGACCAAAACGGCATCACTAAACTGAGTGGTTGCAGAATCCGCCGAGTGCAGTCTAAAAGCGTCTGAGATTGTAATAACTATTGCCACAAGGGACTCCCCGTCATGGCCGAAGACGTCAAACACGACTATCATCTGGTAAACCCATCGCCTTGGCCGTTGATCGGCTCATTTGCTGTTCTCGCGCTCGCGATTGGCGGCGTGATCTACATGAAGGGCCTCTTCGGAGTTGAAGCAGGCCAGCTTTGGACGCTTGCCCCGGGCTTTCTGATGGTGATCTGGACCATGGTCGGCTGGTGGCGCGAAGTCGTCAAAGAAGGCCGCACCGGTGATCACACACCTGTCGTTGAGATTGGTCTGAAGTACGGAATGATTCTCTTCATTGTGTCAGAGATCATGTTTTTTGCCGCGTGGTTCTGGAGCTTTTTTGAGCTCGCAATTTTCTACCCAGCCCGGGTCGGCGCGACGTTTGATGCAGCCAGTCCAGTTTGGGAAGGCCTGAACGCGTTTGCTCAGTGGCCACCAACGGGCGTGACAACATTCGATCCTTTCCACCTGCCGCTTATCAACACATTGATTCTGCTCTTGTCTGGAACAACCGTGACAGCGGCGCACCACGCCTTGCAGCACAACAAAATGGACAATGCCAAGTTCATGTTGATCCTGACAATCATCCTCGGGTTCGGCTTCACCTGCTTGCAGGTCTACGAATATACCGAAGCGCAGTTCACATTTGACGGCACGCTCTATGGCTCCGCCTTCTTTATGGCGACAGGCTTTCACGGCGCTCACGTTGTTATCGGAACGATCTTCCTAGCGGTTTGTCTGTTCCGCCTCTATGCGAACAATATGACCGCTAAGAAGCATCTCGGCTTTGAGTTTGCGGCTTGGTACTGGCACTTTGTCGACGTGGTTTGGCTCTTCCTATTTGCCTTCGTCTATGTGCTACCGCACTTGGTCTTAGGACACTAGTTTCTCAGAATTGCGGGCTCGCTTCTATCAGGCGGGCCCGTTTCACATTTTTCGAAAGATTGGCGAATGACGTTTCGCCCTATGCCCATTCTGACCGCGCTCAGCGTTGTGAGCCTTGTTATTCTCGTCCTGCTTGGGAATTGGCAGTATGCGAGGTACTCCGAAAAAATCGATGCCCCACCGATTGAGGAGCAAGTCGAAGAGCGTGTCCTTCTGCGCGTGCTTATAGACAATGCGAATCCTGGATTTGCACAGCAAGTCTATGGTTTTGCGAATAGCGAGCCCATCTGGCGCCGCTATGTGCCTGGCACGCTCGAAGCGACCGGAGAGACCGTGATCGCTATGGTGGAAGCCACAGGCGGCCCTGAACCGGTTCCTGTGCGGCTTTCAGATCTACCTGAGACCGTCACCTATGAGGGCGTGGTCGCGGAAAAGCAGGCCAGCAACTCCGCCTTCGCATCGACCGACGAACCGAGTGAGAATATTTGGTACAGCCTTAACCCGGGCAAACTGGCCGAGAATTTAGGCCTATCTGGCGTTCCAAAAGTAGTCGAACCTGTTCAGATGACCGTCCGTAGCGCTGCCGATGCGACACGCGCGCGACAAACGCTCAACCCTTATGCATTTGCCAAACCAATCGACCCACTGCCGCCCGAACGCCATTTTGGGTATGCTCTGACATGGTGGGGGATGGCCTTAGGTCTGATTGGTGTGTATGTGGCGCTGCATCGCGCACGCGGGCGCTTGAAGTTCTAGTAAAGGCCATCACGCCATGAAATATGTTTCGACACGCGGGCAAGCGGCTCCCGTCGATTTTGTAGACGCCTGTCTAACGGGTCTGGCGCCCGACGGTGGCTTGTATGTACCGGAAGCATGGCCGCAGATTGAGCCGGCCGCACCGAATGAGTCTTACGTCCAAGTCGCAACTAGAATTCTGAAAGCGTTTGCGGGTGACAGTCTCAGCGAGGCCGATGTTGCCGGGCTTTGCGAGCGCGCCTATGCGAGTTTTTCCCATCATTCAGTCGCACCTGTGGTGCAAAGCGGGCCGAACGCGTACGTGATGGAATTGCACCACGGTCCAACGCTGGCGTTTAAAGACGTGGCCATGCAATTTATTGGACAATTGTACGACTTAGTGCTGTCGCGCCGAGGGGATCGTATGAGCGTTGTGTGTGCGACATCAGGCGATACAGGCGGCGCAGCAGCGGCGGCTTTTGCTGGGGCAGAGCACGTAGATCTCTACATCCTTCACCCGCACGAACGCGTCTCGCCCGTCCAGCGTTTGTTTATGACGACGACGGGCGCCAGCAATGTTCATAACCTCGCAATCGATGGCGACTTTGATGATTGCCAGGCGATCGTGAAAACGATGTTTGCTGACACCGTTTTCGCGTCTGAGGTTCAACTTTCTGGCGTCAACTCAATCAACTGGGCCCGCATCGCCGCGCAGTCCGTTTATTACGCGACCACACAGGCCGCGATTGGTCCGGATCGACAGATCCGCTTTGTGGTCCCAAGTGGTAATATGGGCGATGCCTTTGCCGGTTATGTTGCCGCGCGATGTGGGCTGCTGAACGGGTTTGAGCTTGTTTGCGCCGTCAATGAGAACAAAACCTTGGCGACCTTGCTGTCAGATGGCGAAATGAAGCGTGAGCAGGCGGTTCCAACGCCTAGTCCTGCGATGGACATTTCGGTGCCAAGCAATTTTGAGCGCTTGTTCTTTGAAGTTGCGGGCCGGGATGGCGATACGGTGCGCCGTGCTTATGACCAGTATCAACAATCCGGCGCGGCAACGCTTCCGGAATCGGTGCGCGGGCCGCTTGGTTGCACCGGACTATCGGCTGTGATGGTCGACAATAAAGGCACGCTCGATGAAATGCAGGTTTTCCTGAACGAAACAGGTGCCCTTATCTGTCCCCACACGGCGGTAGGAACCTCAGCTGTCCGAGGTCTCTCTGCAACCGAAGCGGCTACGGTCGTTCTGTCCACCGCCCACGCCGCAAAGTTCCCAGAGACTGTGAAAGAAGCAACTGGCCTGGATGCGCCGCTGCCAACCCGAACTCAATCCCTCATCGAACGACGAACCGAGTGAGAATATTTGGTACTGCCTTAACCCGGGCAAACTGGCCGAGAATTTAGGCCTATCTGGCGTTCC
>JBCBGJ010000356.1:0-3171 GCA_038526925.1 Pseudomonadota bacterium | reverse complement strand
CGTGATCCTCGGTGAAATGGATCCAGCCTTCTTGGAATTGCCGCCGGAAGTGATCCAGCTTTCGATGCGCACGCACCAGAAATACTTCGCGGTGCGCGACCCGAAGACCGGCAAGCTCGCCCCGAATTTTGTTGTGGTCGCGAACATTGATGCGGTCGATGGCGGTAAGGCGATTGCGGCGGGGAACCGGAAGGTCTTGTCCGCACGTCTCGAAGATGGGCGGTTCTTTTGGAACAATGATCGCTCGAAAAAGCTCGGCGCTTTTATTCCAAAGCTTGGCGCGATCACGTTCAAAGAAGAATTGGGCACGCTCCTCGACAAGACTGAGCGGGTGCACGCACTGGCGCGGGAATTAGCTCCGAAAGTTGGCGCGGCCCCAGATCTGGCCGGCGCGGCGGCAAAGCTCGCCAAGGCCGATTTAACCTCTGAAATGGTTATGAGTTTCCGGAACTACAAGGCGTCATGGGGCGCTATTATGCGCTGGCCGAGGCGGGTCTGGACCCGTTGAACCCGAGTCAGGTGGTCGATGAAAAGCTCGCGGCCATGCGTCCGTATTCCGCGGAAGCCGCAGTCACGGTCGCCGATGCCATTCGCGATCACTATAAACCGCAAGGCCCGTCAGACGCGGTGCCATCCGACCCCGTCGGTGTGACCGTCGCGCTCGCTGACAAGTTAGACACGCTGGTTGGGTTCTGGGCGATTGATCAGAAACCGACCGGGTCAAAAGATCCGTTTGCGCTCCGTCGCGCGGCGCTGGGTGTGGTTCGTATTCTGCTTGAAAGTAAGGTCCGCATGCCGCTCAACCCGGCTTTTGACTTCACTGCAACCAATCTGGATTGGACAGATGAGAAACGGGCGGATCTCGCGACTTTCTTCGCCGACCGCCTCAAGCAATATCTTCGCGACCAAGGTCAGCGCCATGACTTGATCGATGCCGTGTTCGCACTCGGCGAGGATGACCTCGTCCTCATCGTGAAGCGAGTTGAGGCCCTCGCCAGCTTCCTAGACAGCGAAGATGGGACCAATCTGCTCGCGGGCTATAAGCGCGCGGCAAACATCCTGCGCGCGGAAGAGAAGAAAGATAAAACGCGGTTCCAGGGCGACGTGAAAGAGAGCTTGCTCGAAGCGAAAGCCGAAAAAGCCCTGTTCAAAGCGATTTCTGACAGCGCGAGCGCGTCAAAAGCTGCGCTTGAAAACGAGGACTTTGCCGCAGCCATGTCAGCTCTGGCAGGACTGCGCTCACCTGTGGATGCCTTCTTCGATGGTCCTGACAGCGTCATGGTCAATGCCGATCAGGCCGAGGTTCGTGAGAACCGGCTTAATCTCTTGAATATGATGCGCGAGGCCATCGGTACCGTCGCTGATTTCTCTAAGATCGAAGGCTAATCACCCCAGCAGAGACGGGTCCGTAACCAGGACCACGCAGAGCACAACGGCGCTCAGTACAGCAAATGTGTCTAGGGAGAAAAGATCGCGAATTTTTATTTTGGTCATCAGCCCAAGCCTTATGTTTATCGCTCGCTATTTAGTGTCATGATTCTCCGGAAGTCATTGCCCCAGCGTCTCACAATGCCTCACAAGTTTGCGATCCCGGACCTGAACCAAAGCTGACTGCCGCAAATTTTACGCATTGGCATGTTGCGGCGCAGCAACAATAATTTTCCCTTATTGAGACAATATCGCTGAATTCGCGCAATAAATTTCGCTGACAGCGTAGTCAGTGGAAATAGCGACTTGATTCTGGACGCTAATCGTGGCGCTTGGCTTGCATTCAAGACTCATGCGAGAGGCGGGCCTGCCCCTCAAAAGTCAGACGGAGGACAGTATGGGTGATGGCGCGAGCGTGACGACCAAATGGGTCTACTCTTTCGGCGGTGGAAGCTCCGATGGAAGCGCGGCGATGAAGAATTTGCTGGGTGGCAAAGGCGCTAACCTGGCTGAGATGGCGAGCCTCGGCTTGCCGGTCCCCCCTGGCTTTACGCTAACGACAGATGTTTGCACCGCTTACTATGATTTGGATGAAGCCTATCCAGATGGTCTGAAAGAGCAGGTCGATGATGCGCTGAAGGCGCTCGAGCAAAAGACTGGCAAGACGTTTGGCGATGCGGCGAACCCGCTGCTTGTCTCTGTTCGCTCTGGCGCGCGCGCCTCGATGCCCGGCATGATGGACACTGTTTTGAATTTGGGACTGTCTGAAGTCACCGTTCAAGGCCTCGCTGCGAAAGCGGGCGAACGCTTTGCCTATGACAGCTATCGCCGGTTCATTCAGATGTATTCCAATGTCGTACTCGGTCTGCGTCACGACACGTTCGAATATCTTTTGGACGATTATAAAGACAGCCAAGGTTTTGAACTCGATACGGAGATGGAAGCCAGCGATTGGAAGACGATTGTCGGCCAGTACAGAGAAGCCGTCCAAGAAAAGCTCGGCAAACCGTTCCCGGATGATGCGCGCGAGCAGCTCTGGGGCGCGATCGGCGCTGTGTTTGGATCCTGGATGAATGACCGGGCGATCCTGTACCGCAAGTTGAATGACATTCCCGCCGAGTGGGGAACAGCGGTCAATGTTCAGTCCATGGTGTTTGGCAATATGGGCGAGACATCGGCGACGGGTGTCGCCTTTACGCGCGACCCATCAACGGGCGCGAACACTTTCTATGGCGAGTTCCTGACGAATGCGCAGGGCGAAGACGTCGTGGCGGGCATCCGCACGCCTGCTCCGATCAGCCGGGCCCGCGCGGATGAGCTAAAATCTGACGAAGCGCCGCTCGAAGAGGTCATGCCAGCGGTCTACAAACAGCTCACCGATGTTGCAGATACACTCGAGGCGCATTATCGCGACATGCAGGACATTGAGTTCACGGTTGAGGACAACGTCCTCTACATGCTGCAAACCCGGAACGGAAAACGCACCGCGGCGGCTGCGCTCACGATTGCGGTTGATATGGCCAAAGAGGGCTTGATCACCGAGGAAGAGGCTATCCTACGCCTCGAACCGGCTCAACTTGATCAGTTGCTGCACCCAACCATTTCGCCGAACGCGGTGCGAGACGTTGTGGTCAAAGGCCTTCCCGCCAGTCCCGGCGCAGCGGTCGGCCAGGTGGTTTTTGATTCCAATGAAGCGGCGCATTTGGCGGAATGGTTGGGTGCAGCAACTGATCAAGTTGAGCC
>JBCBGJ010000355.1:0-3184 GCA_038526925.1 Pseudomonadota bacterium | reverse complement strand
GCGATCGGCGGACTGATCTCTATGATGTTTTGCTTTAGGGTGTAATCGGGGTATGCGCAGGTATAGATCGCGCTAGGGCTGGGAAATGGATCAATTTTTGATGATTCCTGTCACGTCGCTGCTCATCGCAGCGAATGTGATCGCGAGTCTTTTCGCCCTAAAGCAAAACATCATAGAGATCAGTCCGCCGATCGCGGAAAAACCCCCATGCCGCGCGATCTTGATCCACTTGATCGAGATCAAACGCACCGACGACGACACTTTCTGTTGTGCGATCAAGTTCGGACACGATTTCACCGGTATGGTCGCTGATGAAACTGGTGCCATAGAAGAGCTGTCCCTCTTCGTCTCCGACGCGATTGGCAGCCACTACGGGAATGACATTGCTGACAGCGTGCCCTTGCATGGCGCGGCGCCAACGCGCCGCCGTGTCGAGCGATGAATCCTGGGGCTCGGCGCCAATTGCGGTGGGATAGAGCAGGACGTCCGCACCCATTAAGGCCATGGCCCGCGCTGCTTCCGGGAACCATTGGTCCCAGCAGATACCAACGCCAATTCGTCCTTTCAGAGTGTCCCAGACACGAAACCCTGTATTACCGGGCCGGAAATAGAACTTTTCCTGATATCCTGGACCGTCAGGAATATGGCTTTTTCGATAGACTCCGAGCGCTGCACCATCAGCATCCACGATCACCACGGAATTGAAATATTCAGGACCATCTTTTTCAAAGATGGAAACGGGAATAACCACTCCAAGCTCAGCTGCCAGGGCCTGCATCGCGAGAACAGCAGGATGATCCGGCCATTCAAACGCGACCGCAAAGTGATACTCTTCTTGAGTCTTACAAAAATAGTGGTCGCTAAACAGCTCGGGCGGCAAGATGATCTCTGCGCCCTGTTTTGCAGCCGAGCGAACGAGCTCGCTCACGCGGGCAATGTTCGCTGCCACATCGCCTTTAACGAATGCCGTCTGCAGGGCTGCGACATGGATGCTTCGACTCATTCTTCAGCCTCTCGCTCAACTGGGATTTGTTGCGTCATACAGTGGAACGCGCCCCCGCCCGATAGAATGTTTCGAGCTGGGAGAGCTATGATATTGTATCCCGGCATCGCCGCCTCAAGGGCCTCGATCGCCCTAGGGGCGTTTGTATTCTCATAGGTGGGAAGAAAGAGATGATCGTTGCTGATCAAGAAATTCGTGTGGCTTGCAGGGACGACCTCCCCCGCCCCATCCAGAATACGCCCCGGAGACGGGATCGTGACGACATCTAGGCCGCTTTTCACCAGCGTTGCGTAAATCTCTTCGAGACGCTTGGAATTTGGATCGTCGCTTCCAGACGGCAATTGGCACACAGCGCGCCCCGCCCCAATGAAGCGAGCTATATTGTCTATGTGACCATCGGTATGGTCGTTCAGCAAGCCGTTGCCCAGCCAAATAACTGTCTGTACGCCAAATGCAGACTTAAGCGCTTGCTCTGCATCCTGTTCTGTCCATCCAGGGTTTCGATTGGGGTTCAGTAAACACTGACGAGTGGTCATAATCAGGCCCGCGCCATCGAAATCGACGGCACCACCTTCAAGGATAAAAGCGTGATGGGTGCGGCGCACTTGTTCAACGGACACGATCCCGCCCGCAGTCATCGTATCACCGGGCATCACATACTTTCCGCCCCAGCCATTAAATTTGAAAGAGAGCGCAACTGGGCCCGTATTTTCAATCGCCATGATGGGACCGGTATCCCGTACCCAGATGTCACCTGCGGGCATCGTATGGAGGGAAACCCGATCAGCACCGATCTCCGGCTCTAAGGCAAACCAAGCGCTCCCATAGGCTTCGCGCGATCCGCAAGCGATCTTTACCGGAGTGATTTTGCTAAGCGCTCGAACAAAATCCGCGATCTCTTGCAGAGCGCCATCAAATGCAGTCCCCCATTCGCCGCGCGCATGTGGCCAACCGACCCAAACAGCAGCCTGCGGCGCCCATTCTGGAGGTATAAATCGCGTGGGGTTCGACATGCTCGCGGCTTTGCCACACCTCGGATTAGAATCAAAGAAAAAGGGCGGCGCATTCTGCACCGCCCTTTTCAAGTTAGGTCTTGGCGAAGCCTAGAACTCGTACTTCACGCCGAGCTGAACTTGCCAAACTGATTGAGAAAGCACTTCAAGATTATTGATGCTGCCTTCGCTGTTCAGGTCGAAGAACTCATATTGACCGTCTACGATACGAGCAGAAACAACGTCACGCTCATACTCATAGCGGGTACGCTCGACACGGCCCCAATCAGAGTTCAGCAGGTTACCGAGGTTCTCGATATCCAAGAAGAAGAACGTGCGGTGGTCTTCGAGGAAGCCAGGCAGCTCTTGCTGGAGACGCAGATCAACGATGGTCGACCAACGAGAGTTGTCGCCGTTACGTGGAGCGATACCGCCCGCGTACTGAGACAGCTCAGAGTTATTGATATAGTCGAAGAACGCCTGTTGAGCCGCTGCATCGCCGTCGAAAGACGTTGGTGCGAACAAAGGATCGCTCGCGCCGGTTGGGACGTAAAGCAGATGACCCGCATCATCGTTCCGGCTCTCACGAGCACAACGGCCGCCACCTACGTCGAGAACACATGCGTTATTCTCGCTGAAGGTGTAGCTGTATGGCTGACCAGAGCGACGTGTCGCGAAGAGTGATGCTTTGGTGGCATACCCGTCAAAGAACTCTTTTTCCCAGTTTGCGCGCAACTTGAACAGATGCTCGACTTGGAAGTTAGAGGTTCCAGTGCGTGGCTGCTGGCGATCAAACGCTGCGAAGTCAGAGTAGTTTGATGTCGCAGTGGATGATGTACCGTAACCGATATCGTTGACGTCAGCATAAGTGTAGCTGGTGAAGATATCGAAATCACCGAGGGCAGTTTCCCAGTCCTTAGACGCAGAGAACGCGACCAGGAAGCTATCACCTTTGTCGACGGAGCCGACAACAATCGCCTCTGGCGCACCGCTACAATCATACACGCCGCGTCCGTCTGGTGCGACCTGGACAGGATTCACACAGCGCTGGTCGAACCAGTAAGATGCATTGTCGAGCTGGTTGTACAGAGCGTCGACAGAGAACACCCAGTCCTCACCGAGGTAAGGAACATCCGTGCGATAGGCAGCACCCAAGCTTGTTTTCCACGTGGTTGGAATTTCGAAGTTA
>JBCBGJ010000354.1:0-3194 GCA_038526925.1 Pseudomonadota bacterium | reverse complement strand
GTCCCGACTTCGTTCAAAAACATGATCACGGCGCGGCGGCCATCCCCATCGGTTTGGAGCGTGAGAAAGTAGTTTGACGCTTCTTCGAGCTCGTTGGGAGCCGACATAGTTGGCTGCGCTTGAAACAGGGATGCGAGCTCAGAGTGCGAGCGCGCGACTAGAAACGCGCCGCCATCACCATTCGCAACTTTAGAAGCCTCGTTCAAACGGCCCTCAGCCGCGAAAGACTGCAACTGTCCGAATGTGTAGGGACCATAGACAGCCCCTTCGACCATGATCCGCCAAATCGGGGGATCGATCGAAGATAAATCGAGCGCGTTCTTGTCTGCCATGTCGCCACGTCATCCTTGATTCGGAGCCTACAGACCATAGCCTAGCGCCAAATCTGATTTTCCGGGAGGCCAAGTATGATTGAAAGCGAATTCGTAAACACCAAAGTTGAAGGCAATATTCTCGTGGTTGAAATCAACCGGCCTGAGAAAATGAACGCGCTACACCCGCCGGCCAATCGCGATTTGGGCGAAATCTTTGACAAGTTCGCGGCCGATAAAGACCTCTGGGTGGCGATTATTACTGGCGCTGGTGATCGCGCGTTTAGCGCCGGGAACGATCTTCGCTACCAAGCTGAGGGCGGAGAGATGTTTCCCGTCCCTAGCGGATTTGGCGGCCTAACCAATCGCTATGATCTGTTCAAACCGGTCATTGCCGCGGTCAATGGCGTCGCGATGGGCGGCGGATTTGAAATCGCGCTCGCGTGCGATTTGATCATTGCTTCAGACAATGCTCGCTTCGCTTTGCCAGAACCGAAAGTCGGCCTCGCGGCGCTTGCTGGCGGCTTGCATCGGTTGCCGCGCCAAATTGGCCTCAAGCGCGCGATGGGGATGATGCTGACCGGGCGCCACGTGTTTGCTGAGGAAGGCAAAGAGCTTGGGTTCGTCAACGAGGTTGTCCCACAGGCTGAGCTTATGGACGCGGCGATGAAATGGGCAGGCATGATCACCGAATGCTCTCCATCTTCTGTACGCACGACGAAAGAAGTCGCCATGAAAGGGCTCGACACCGCCAATTTCCAAGAGGCTTTTGCTGCAAAATACGATGCAATTGGTCGGATGGTTAAAGGCCCCGACTTTATTGAGGGACCGCTGGCTTTCTCGCAGAAGCGCAAGCCGAATTGGAGCGGCGAGTAAGACATTTGCGTTTTACGTGATTGGCTCATCCCGGTATGGTTTGATCAATAACCATAAGGGGTGAGTACAATGTGGACTCTGTTTCGAGCACTTTCTAACGGCTCAGCCAAAATTTTGGCGACGTTTTTCATGGTTCTGATCTTGATGATGCTTGGGGTCCTATTTGTGCCAAGCGCATTTAATGGCGTGAATGATTTCGCCAATTACATCGCCAACCTGAACATCATCCGAAACCCTGATCTTGGCGAACAAGGGGTGGCCGTCTTCCGGGTCTTCATCAATGAAGCGGCAATATTTGGGATCTTGATGACTCTGATTGCGCGGATCGTCGTCGAAATCATTTGGTGGGGGTCTGCTCAGCTCTGGAAGCTGGTCAATCCGCCGGAAGAGTCGACGAGCTAAGCCAGGCTAAACAGTAATTCACAGTCTGAACTGCTCAATTGTTATGTTGCCCGTTTGCAGAGCGATAACATCTCGCTATGTCGTGGCGAGAAGAATTTAGGAGTGAGCCATGGGCCGCGAAGAAGTCCTACGCCTTGAGGCGTATTTGAAAGAAAAACTCAATCCCGGTTTGCGTCTGATCGCTCGCAAAGAGACCGACGACTCGGTTGAAGTGTATCTAGGTGCAGAGTTTCTGGCGGTTGTTTATAAAGACGTCGATGATGGCGAAACCAGTTATGCGCTAAACATGACGGTCTTGTCTGAGGACATTGGAAACTAAACGCGGCGCGCCGCGATTTTGTGGCACAGACTCCTCAAATCGTGCCTGACGAATCGCTTTAGGCGATCACCATCATGGCTGAAGAAAAGTCTCCTGTCGGTGCAAACACTAATCGCCTTCCGCAATCGATATTGCAATGGCCGCAGGATAGATCCCGCATCATCCTGCTTCAGCGAATGGGGATCCTCCTAGGAGTGCTGTTCCTCGCAACGCGGCTCATCGCGTCCCTCGTGACGCAGGGTTTGGAGATTGCCCCCGGTGCCGTGATTGGCGGGGACTATCTCGCCTTCTATTCTGCGTCGGACTTGGTGCTGCAAGGCCGGGCTCTGGACGCTTATGACCAAGCGGCGTTCGACGCGGCGCTTCAATCTCATTTGGCGAGCGATAATCTCGGCCTGTTATGGCAGTACCCACCTGTCTTATTCTTCCTGATCGCGCCGCTTGCGCTTTTGCCCTATAAGCTCAGCTACTGGCTCTGGATGGTGGCAACGGCAGCGATTTTGGCGCTGGCCTTGCGCCGTCTGAATCGCGAAGTGCAGCCCCAGTCAGGCGACTCGAATCTCACGCTCTGGGTGCTGATGGCATCGCCGATAATTGTTGGCGTTTTTGTGAACGGTCAGATCAGTTTGCTAACCACTGCACTGCTCATCACAGCAGCCTATCGCCCCAAAACGCATTGGGTTCTAGCGGGGGTTTGCGCAGGCCTGCTCACGATAAAGCCACAACTTGGCGTGATCATTCCTTTTGCCTATCTCGCAGTCGGGGCTTGGAGAACGTTCGGTGTCGCGGCCCTCGTGGCGATCACAATCCACGGCCTTTCGGCAGTCGTGTTTGGCGCAGAGAGCTTTCCAGCTTTCCTCAGCGCGCTTGACCGGATCCAAACGCAAGTTGCAACGGGCGGGGCGGATACGCCGCCCTATGCAATGACCACACTGTTTGCGCAATTGCGCATATGGGGCGTTTCTGGAACGCCTGCTTTGTGGGCACATATTGCGTTTGCCATCGCGGTGATGACCTTTGTCACCTGGCAGTGGCGGATCAAGTCGCGAGCAGACGGGCAGTCGCTCTACCTTGCCGCTTTGCTGTGTTCGGCTGCAATTCTAATTACGCCATACGCCTACGCCTACGAGCTCGCCGCACTGGCCCCGGCAGGGCTTTGGATTGCCTGCACCTCGAACCGCTGGAAGGATAAGGCCGCCTTTATCCTGATCGTCTTCTGGCTGACGCTCACATTGCGGCGCATGATCCCATCCGATTTCGTTTTATCGCTTTCATTCTTGGTCGCG
>JBCBGJ010000353.1:0-3198 GCA_038526925.1 Pseudomonadota bacterium | reverse complement strand
AGCGCTGCTCGCTGCAGCTTGTGCAACCCTCTACACAAGGCAGACGCGGCCCGCCACGTCGAAATTCAGCCTTGAACCCGATCTCGATCAAATTCAGCCAGAAAACGACTCTTGGTTGTTTGGCGCAGAGACTGAAATCGAAACCGTCCGATCCAAACTTTCGGATGATATGAATTCCATCGCCGCCAATCTGTCAGAGCTTCGCGAGACGCTCGCGCTGATCCATGGCGAAACGCCCTTCCCCATCGAAGCCACAACCTTCGCGCCATGTGCGATCACTCACCATGATGAGATGCTGTTCGATGGCGAGCCGATGGCACCGACCATTCCTGCCCAAGAAGAAATTTCTGGCGGTGAACAAGTTTTCCTCTTCGATGATGCACCGAGTTTCGAAGACAAACTCGCTGCTCAAGCCCAGCAACACGCAGCCTGATGACCTAAAGGAGATCCGGTGCCGACATGGCCGATGGATACCAACCTCCCCGCGACGACGCGGACACGCTAACGCTTTCGACCCCGGCACAGAAACAGTGCCGGGTTATCGTTGTTGGCAATGAAAAAGGCGGCGCGGGCAAGTCTACGGTCTCGATCCATATGGCGATCGCCTTGATGCGCATGGGCCGCAAAGTTGGTGTGATCGATCTCGACGTACGCCAACGTACGCTCACGCGATATCTCGAGAACCGGATGCGGTGGATGCAATCGACGGGCGCGCAGCTTCCAATGCCGGAGATTATCCGCGTTGATGCAAGCTCTGAGCGTGACCTCGACATTGCCGAAAAAGAGGAAACCGAACGGTTCCATACCTCGCTCGAGCGCTTAAAAGCCGTTTGTGAAATCGTGATTGTCGATGCCCCAGGCGGTGACACTTACCTGTCTCGAATTGCCCATATGGCTGCTGACTCGCTGATTACGCCGCTCAACGATTCCTTTGTCGACTTTGATCTCCTAGGTGACGTCAATCCACAGACTTTGGAAGTTCTGCGCCCCAGCTTCTATTCGGAGATGGTCTGGCAGTGCCGCAAGAATAAAGCGCGCACGTCTCGCCAGCCAATTGACTGGGTCGTCATGCGGAACCGTGTCTCTCCCTTGGAGGCGCGTAACAAACAGAAAGTTGGCGAAGCGCTTTCCAATCTTTCTAAGCGGATCGGATTCCGGCTCGCGCCTGGCTTGTCAGAGCGCGTGATTTACCGCGAACTTTTCCCGGCGGGTCTCACCCTGCTCGACTTGACGGAAAGCGGCTCGAACGTTTCCTTCACGATGAGCCACGTTGCGGCGCGCCAAGAGCTGCGTGATTTGGTTATCATCATGCAGCTCCCGGAACTCGCTGGCGTCGAAATCGCCTTTTAAAGGCTTACCACCCCAAACGCAGCCCTGCCCGCGCGCCAATCTCGCCGCGCTCAGTATCTGTGCCCACAGCGAAATTCGCCGACCAATGATTGTGTAGCCGTTGCGTGCCTGAAAATGCGAGCGCGGAGCTCCCTTCAAAATAACCCGCATTCAATGTCAGCGCAGTTGTCTCATTGGCCTGCAACCAAGACGATCCAGCCAGCGCATTCGCGATCGCGATACCGCTTTTATTGGTTTCGATTTGCTGAGCTTGGTGCGCAACGGTCTGTGCCAGTCCGTAGACGTTTAGCCCAAGCTCATGGAAATCAGATTGAAGCGTTGAAATCGCCTCACCTTGAGCGGCCAGGCTCGCCTGATTGCGCGCAATACGCGCCTGATTCTCACTAGCGATCGACTTCACGGTCGCTATGCTTTCGGTAGTCTCTGAAATGCGATTTGCGTGCGTAGAAATGGATTGATCAATGCCATCCATCCGGGTCTCATGGGCCGACATCTCAGTTTCGATCGTTTCGAATCGGACTTCACCGTTGGAGGCCGCTTCCTCCAATCGCTCAATATCTGCCGAGTTCCCGTCTATATCGGCCCGGTTGTTCTGGATCAGTCCGGCATTACGACGGATCTGTCCCGAATTTGCCCCGACCTGGCCTTCTAGCGCATCCAAATGCTGCGCAGTTTCTTCTGAAAGTGCCGCCCCTTCAGCGAGACTGCGTTCCAAGCCAGCTATGCTGGTCGAGTGATCATCAACGGTTCGATTAAGCGCCGCAACATCTTCGCCGAGCCCTGCATTCGCGGCCACACTCTGCTCCAAACTCGCAATGCTCGACGTATTCTGGGTGACCCTGTCATCCAAGTCATCAAGATCCTGCGGTGTTACAAATCCACCTGAAAGGGTTTGTTCGATCGATGCGATACTCGCGGAATTATCAGTTACCTCGCGGCCAAGCGCATCGACCTCTTCCGGGAGGTGGGCGAATTCAGAAAGCCTTTGCCTCAAGCCTGTGAGGGTTGTGGCGTGCTGATTCACCCGATTGTCGAGCAGAGCCAATCCGCCTGACAATGCAATCCGATCTTGTTCGCCTCGCTCGAGGCTCAAAGCATGATCAGAGACCATCTGACCGAGATCACCAATCCCCTCATTCATAGCCGCTATGTTCAGGAGCAAATTGGAAACGGTCTCTCCACCATCGCCAGCAAGCGTTCCCGTTTCATCAACCGTTACGAGTTGAATCTCGCCCGTTTGCAGCGTTCGCGATCTGGGGTTGATCAGACCTGGCAGACTGTAATTGGATAGCCAGGTGCCAATCATAAACTGAGAATCGCGCGAGGCTTGAGCGTTCGCACCGATCGCATAGGCATTGTTGAAGAGCGACTGTGCGCCGGTGCCGATCGCGACCGCGCCATTCGCGCCGGCCACACTATCAGAGCCGAAAGCAATAGAATTTGTCCAAAGCGCCCTAGCGTGTGGCCCAGTCGCTTTGATGTCCAAATAGTCTGAATTGAAATCAATCCCATCTAGTGCTGATTGCAGCTGAGCAAGATTGACCGCATCTGTATCCGCGGTGCCCGCTGCCAGATTGGTAAGGCGGCGATGTATGGTTTCGTCGAAATCTGTTTCAGGATTATCGCCTCGGCCGATCGAGACCGTATTGGGTTCATCAGCGATTGAGCGAGTTCCAAGCGCTACAGCCCCAGGGGCGTCTGACCGCGAGCGATAGCCAAGCGCCATCCCACGCGGCGCGCTGACATAACTATGTGTGCCGAACGCGATGGATTCAGAAGCTCCTTCAATAACGTTGGCATATGATCCTATCGCCATGCTGCCGAGCGCATATTCTTCAACTGTTGCCC
>JBCBGJ010000352.1:0-3201 GCA_038526925.1 Pseudomonadota bacterium | reverse complement strand
GAGGCGGGACTCGTCCGGTCTGTCTCGTAGATCAGGCCGGTTTCCGCCTCCATCTTACTGAGGGGGCGCCCGTTTCGAAATCATCGCCGCAGCACGCAGATCACGATGAGTTGGGCACGCAGACAGAACGCGCTGATCCCGACGCATCAGTTGAAATCGACTATGGAAATGATCACACAATTCATCAGAGCGACATTCCTCCCGCGTCTAAAGCCAAGCGCGGGGTGATCATGCAAGAGACTGAAGCAGAAGAAGAACCGCTGCCAGATCCAGAGATTGAGCCAGAGCCTCTCCCTTTTCCAGAGCAAAGTCCGAACGATTTGCCACCGCAAATCAATATTGTGATCGATCCACATCCACCGATTGAACGGCCAGCGCGCCCGGTCGTTTATGTCGAACCGACCCCGGTGATCAGTGTGCCGCCACCCTTCCACCCGGAGTTTGATTATGCCGGCGCATTTGTCGTTCAGATCGCATCCTTCGCGAATGTGGAAGTGGCCTGTTCGGTCTGGGATAATTTGAGAGTCGAACACCCAAGGCTGTTTGGCGACGCTGAGACAATTGTCCGACCGCATCGAACCGGTTCCGGACGCATATTGCACCGTTTGCGCGTCGGTGCGTTCGCGAAACGCCGCCATGCGGTGGATTGGTGTCTCGCGTATAGAGAGGTGGGCGGCGAGTGCTTTGTCACCCGCCGCTCCTAAAGACCCGTCCGGTTTTAAGTGGCGTCGGGCTGCAGCTTGTCCATGGTTTTGGTTTCAAAGTCGCTGGCATCATGGCGCTCTGGGAGCTGACTTGATGGCTCGCCCCAAACCCGGTTGACCATACGGCCACGCTGAACCGCCGGACGCGCCATAAGCTGGTCGGTCCAACGATTAACATGCTCGTATTCATGCACGGCTAGGAACTCAGCGGCTTCATAAAGCACGCCTTTGGCGAGCGACCCATACCAGGGCATAATCGCCATATCGGCGATCGAATACTCGCTGCCCGCCATATACTCATTGTCGGCGAGGTGGCGATCGAGCACGTCCATTTGGCGCTTCACTTCCATGGCGAAACGATTGATCGGGTACTCCATCTTGAACGGCGCATAGGCGTAGAAGTGGCCGAAGCCGCCGCCAAGATAGGGGGCCGAGCCCATCTGCCAGAACAGCCAATTCATCGCTTCGGTGCGGCCTTTATGGTCTTCCGGCAAGAAGGCGCCAAACTTGTTCGCGAGATAGACGAGGATGGATCCACTCTCGAACACACGCGTGACGGGATCGGTTGAGTGATCAGCCATAACCGGGATTTTGGAGTTTGGATTAAGATCGACATAGCCCGAGCCAAACTGATTGCCCTCTTGGATATTGATGAGCCAAGCATCGTACTCTGCACCAGAATGACCGGCCGCGAGCAACTCTTCCAACATGATCGTGACTTTCACGCCATTCGGCGTTGCAAGTGAGTAAAGCTGGATCGGATGCTTTCCAACTTGCAGCTCTTTATCATGGGTTGGTCCGGCGATGGGACGATTGATATTGGCAAAGCGTCCGCCGCTTTCCTGGTCCCAGGTCCATACCTTTGGGGGGGTGTATTCTGTATCAGCCACGCGGCGCTCTCCTTCTTGGTCCTGCGCAATAGTCTCTACACTTACATAGGCGCATCTCCTCGCGAAAGCCTAGGCTTAGATTCGGAATAGGGTCTATGCGAACCCTGGGTGAGGCCTGTTTGAAAGATCAAAACAAAGTGAGGAGACCCGTATGAGCGATTTGGTGACGCGGCAGGATGAAGATGGCATTTGCTGGTTGACGTTGAACCGTCCGGATAAACTTAACTCCCTGACG
Source organism: Pseudomonadota bacterium (assembly GCA_038526925.1). Classification (GTDB taxonomy): domain Bacteria; phylum Pseudomonadota; class Alphaproteobacteria; order Caulobacterales; family Hyphomonadaceae; genus Henriciella. Next base: position 1,372 of record JBCBGJ010000352.1, on the reverse strand, counting down.
GTCGGCATGTTTCGCGAGCTTCGCCAACATGTGATCGATCTCAAAAAAGACGACACGGTTGGCTGCGTGATCCTACGCGGCGCAGGCAAGTGTTTCTCAGCGGGCCACGATCTTGGGGATATTGCCGAGGGCGAGAAAGTCCCGTCTCCCGGCTGGCATTCTGAGACGCTACGCATGATGGAAAAACTGCCCAAGCCGGTGATCGCAGCGGTGCATGGGCATTGCTATACAGGCGCGCTCGAAGTGGCCCTCGCTGCAGACTTCATTCTCGCAGCAGAGTCGGCCAAATTCGCCGATACGCATGCCAAATGGGCCCTGACCCCGATTTGGGGGATGAGCCAGCGCTTGCCGCGCCGAGTTGGAATTGCGACGGCGAAACGACTGATGTTCACCGCAGAAACCGTTCGCGCGGACGCGGCGCTCACGATGGGCCTTTGTGAGGTGGTTTATTCTGATGAGACGTTTGAAGACGATTTGCGTGCATTCGCGAAACAGGTGCTCGCAAATTCGCCTTTCTCACACGCCGCCAATAAGCGTCTCCTCGAGGCCACCGACAATGATGCGCTCGATGCAGGTTTGCAGTGGGAAATCATGGAGAATGAGGGCGTTGGCCCAGACATGCAGGCCCGTATCGGGGCGTTCATGAAAAAATAGGCGGCGTGGCACGCGGCTTGCTCGCCTATCAGGCGAGTATTTCTAGGACCGTGCCGTCATGAAACGCCTTATTACCAGCTTCATCCTTCTGCTCTTCCCGCTTTCGGCGGGTGCGAGCATCGATCTTGCGCAGCAATGGGGCCAAGAAGCCGGGCGGCTGTCGGGCGAGACGGCAAATATGATGCTTGCCATCGATTTGGGCGAAGACCTGACCCTGACGGACGCTTTTGCTTTGGATGTCTATCGCTTTGGACGCACCTCGGCTGACCTCGCCATATGGATCGACGATACGAAAGGTCCGAACGATCTAGGTTGTATTTTCCGCGGCATGGCAGCGGAGTCAGAAACGCAATTAGAAACGCTAGAAACCAGCACGGACATTCAGCCGAAACGTGAGAGCTTACGCCGGTTGGCTTCGGTCTTCGCAGATGCAGAGATGATCGCCATCGCGGCGCAGCACCGGGCACCAACACCAAGCCTCATCTCAAAATCATCGCATGCGACTTGCTCGGTTGATACCAAGGCTGTCTTGGACGTTCTGCGCTAGGCGCTACCAAACCATCGCTTCGCGAAGCTCTGCGCGCAAATTGGCTGGCATCTCAATCGTGCCTGATCCCGCTTTCAGATCCTTTGGTGCGTCGTCAGGCTTCAGATATCGCCACCCTTGAAAGGCGCGCAGAGCTTCGCGAAGCGATGGTTTGGTAGCGCCTAGCGCAGA
>JBCBGJ010000351.1:0-3201 GCA_038526925.1 Pseudomonadota bacterium | reverse complement strand
GTCCTGACCGAACATGTACATGATCGCGGTGTCCATCGTGAGACGGGCCGTGGCGGTCACGTCTTTCGAGTTCAACGCGATGTTGGAAACGACAGTCACTTCCAGATCGTCCGGATCATAGCCAAACTGACCGACCTGAGACTTCATCCAGTCCTCGATCAACACTTCTGGTGCATCCGTGTAGGATAAGTTCGCAGATGCGAGTACGGCCTGATCCAGGAGCGAGCTCATTTGGATTTTAGCGGATTGCATACGCGAAATATCAATCGCGGTTCCCGCAACGGCCAAAATCGGAACTAATGCGAGGGCAAAGATCATTACGACATTGCCGCGCTCGTTTTTGAATAGCTTATTTAACATGATTATCATCCCACGTTCGAGGATGACTTATCGAATAATGAAAAATATCTACTTAAGGTTGCGCCATGAATTTTACATCAAATTTGATGTATTCTGCGGCGCGAATTCTTAGCCAGCATGCGCCTCATATCTGAATTCCATCATGCGCGTGAGTAAGCTGCTTTCATAATTTCCAGGCACCGTCTTTTGGCCAATCAGCCAAGCATAGACCTCCCAATCCGGAGTAGAGAGCAGGCGTTCAAACTCCGATAGGTCTTCTTCCGTCAAACCAGCGATATGGGCGTCGGCGAATGATCCCATCAACAGGTCCATCTCTCTGAATCCGCGCCGCCATGCGCGAAATTTCAGTTTTCGACGGCGTTCACTCAACTCGTCTGTGCTCATGGCAATGTCTCCTGTCGAATAAACAGATAGATCACCATCCCCCTTCTGCACAGCGATATCCTGTCGCGGCTTTCAATCGCTCTTGTAACCCCGGATTGGTTTGGCCCATAAAGGCGCCATGCGAGACGAGCGCCTCTTTCCTCTGTTTAAGCCGCTTGATGCCCTGCCCGGTATCGGACCGAAGCTGAAACCGGTCCTTGAGCGCCTCGTCGGTGGTGAAACCATATGGGACCTCCTCACGCACATGCCCGAGCGTTGGTTGGACCGGCGACCTCGCGATAGCTTTGACGACGTCATCCCAGACGAAATCGCAACGGTCCGCGGCGAGGTTCACGCTGTCAAAGCCCCATATAATGACCGCGCTCCAACACGCGTTCAAATGTTCGATGGATCTGGTTTTCTTACACTCACATTTTTCCGAGCAGACGGAAGATGGCTGCAGAGCCAGTTCCCCATTGGCAAGGAGCGCATCGTTTCGGGCAAAGTGACTGAGTGGCAGGGCGAGCGGCAAATGAGCCATCCGGATTTCATCTTAGATCCGGCAAAGGGCGAATATCCACCGCCGGTGGAGCCCATTTATCCCTTGACGGCGGGGCTCACCAATAAACGTGTCCATGCAACCGCCAAAGCCGCTCTTGAAACAGTGGACGAGACACTCCCGGAATGGATCGATCCGCATCTATTAGAGGCGCAAGCCTGGCCGGGGTTTAAATCGGCGCTCAAAGGGGTTCATGCGCCTGATGCGTTTGATGAAGAGCAGATCGCCGCCGCGAGAATGCGATTGGCATATGACGAAGCACTGGCGCGAGAGCTTAGCTTTGCCCGCGTTCGAACCACGCGGCGTTCTCAGTCCGCAAACTCAGTTCCTCCTCAGAGTGAAGCACTGAACAGACTTGTCAAAACGCTGCCATACACGCCGACCAGTGCGCAAATCCGATCGACGAAAGAAATTATGGCGGACCTCGCGGAGAGCCATCCGATGCGCCGAATGCTTCAGGGCGATGTCGGCGCGGGGAAAACGCTTGTTGGCGCATTTGCAGCCGTACAGGCCGCAGAGGGCGGTTTCCAGACAGCGTTCATGGCGCCGACCGAAGTCTTAGCGCGCCAGCAATATGACACGCTCGATGCTCTCCTCTCTCCGCTCGGGTATCAAGTCGCTGTTCTGACCGGCCGGGATAAAGGAAAAGCGCGAGAAGCAACGCTGATGGGACTTACTGATGGCTCAATCCAAGTCGTTGCGGGAACGCATGCCCTTTTTCAGGAAGGTGTCAGTTTCAAACGTCTCGCCATGGTGATTGTTGACGAACAGCACCGTTTCGGAGTCGCGGATCGCATTAAGCTGATGAGCAAGGGCAAAGCCCCCCATATGCTGGTCATGTCTGCGACCCCCATCCCACGAACGCTTGCCCAAACGGTGCATGGCGATCTCGATGTTTCGATCTTGGATGAGAAACCCGCTGGAAGACAGCCGGTTGAGACCCGCGCTATTCCCGATACACGCCTGCACGATGTCACAGACGCCGTAGGACGCGCCCTCGCACGCGGTGAACGCGTCTTTTGGGTATGTCCTCGCGTCGATGCGGATGACGAGGACTCTAGCTCTGCGGTTTCGCGCGCCGCGATGCTGCGGGACGCTTTGCAGACAGATATCGGGCTTGTCCATGGGCGCCTCAAAGGCGAACAGAAGGATGCGGCGCTAGAGGCGTTCCGAACTGGCAAAACCCGCGTCCTTGTCGCAACAACCGTAATCGAAGTGGGTGTCGACGTTCCTGAAGCCACGATCATGGTGATCGAGCGCGCTGAAGGCTTCGGATTGGCGCAGCTTCATCAGTTACGAGGACGCGTCGGGCGAGGATCGCAGAAGAGTTTCTGTATTTTGTTATACCGAGCGCCACTGACGGCAATGGCACGTGAGCGATTGGATACGTTGCGGCAAACCGAAGACGGTTTTGAAATAGCCGAAGCGGACTTCAGACTGCGCGGCCCAGGCGACCTGCTCGGTAAAGCGCAATCCGGACTGGTGGACTATCGTTTGATTAATCTGCCTGAGCATTCCGATCTGATCGAAATCGCACGCAAGGATGCACAAAGCGCGGTTGAGACAGCGGACGCGATTCCAAAATCAAGAGCTGAAGGACTAGGCCTGCTCAGTCAGCTTCTCAGTCCGGACCTCAGGTTCAGCGACTGATAGTTTTGGGTTCGCAGGATCAAAGTCCGGCACGACCAATCCTGCCGTCAGGATCATTTTCGCGCCTTCTTCCACAGTCATATCGAGTGCAATCGTTTCCGCCTCTTCGACATAGATCAAAAAGCCCGACGTCGGGTTCGGCGTTGTCGGCACGAACACACCGATTTTGCTGGTTCCAAGCTTAGTCCCGATCTCGCCTTGAGCATGTGACGATACAAAAGCGATGCACCAAGAGTCTTTTTTCGGGTACTCGACCATCACGCAGCGAT
>JBCBGJ010000350.1:345-3202 GCA_038526925.1 Pseudomonadota bacterium | reverse complement strand
CGCCCGGCAGGCCTGGTCGAAGAAGGTTTTAAAGAGCTCGCGAAGCGCTGGCGCCCGATCCTCGACTATTATGACGAGTGCGGCGTTGATGTCTGTTACGAGATCCATCCAGGTGAAGACCTGCACGACGGCGTGACGTTTGAGCGGTTTTTAGAAGAAGTTGACGGCCATGCCCGCTGCAACATTCTCTACGATCCAAGCCACTTCATCCTGCAGCAGCTCGATTATCTCTCTTTTATTGACCACTACCATGACCGCATCCGCATGTTCCATGTGAAGGATGCGGAGTTCCGGCCAAATGGGAAAAGCGGCGTCTATGGCGGCTATCAAGGCTGGGTCGAACGCCCAGGTCGGTTCCGCTCGCTCGGGGACGGCCAGATCGATTTCGGCGCGATCTTTAGCAAGCTTGCCGGCTATGACTTTGATGGCTGGGCCGTGGTCGAGTGGGAGTGCGCTTTGAAGCATCCCGAAGACGGTGCGCGCGAGGGCGCGAAGTTTGTCTCCGATCACATTATCCGCGTCACCGACAAAGCATTTGATGATTTTGCTGGCGGAGAGGTCAGCACGGAGGCCAATCGCAAAATGCTTGGCCTGACATAAAAAAGAGAATTTTAGGGAGGAACCATGAGCACACTGACGGAGGCGGCGCCATCGAGCGCCGGTATCAACCGAAACCAACTGTTTTGGTTGAGTTGCCTATCCTTGATCGTGACCGCGATGACGTTCGCGATCCGTGCGGGGATTTTAACCCAGCTCTCGGAAGAGTTTCAGCTCAGTGACACCGAGCTTGGCTGGGTGAACTCTATGGCCTTCTTGGGCTTCCCATTGGCCATGGTTGTGTTCGGATTCCTTTACAACAAACTGGGGCCGCGCCTGATCATGATCTTGGCATTTGCTGGTCACGTTCTCGGGCTGGTGCTGACGATCACGGCGGGCGGCTTTCTAGGCTTGTTGATTTCGACCTTCTTTATCGGCTTCGCTAATGGTTCTGTCGAAGCGGCTTGTAACCCACTGGTCGCAGATCTCTATAAAGACGACAAAACTAAGTGGCTGAACCGGTTCCATGTTTGGTTCCCAGGTGGGATCGTGATTGGGGCGGTCGTGTCGTATGTGATGACCAATGCAGGCATTGGTTGGCAGCCACAAATCGCGGTCATGCTCATTCCGACGGCAATCTATGGCTACATGGTGTTCACGACCAAGTTCCCAGATGTGCCGGAGATCGAGAAGATCGTCGATCTTGATGCTAAAGGCCTCCTTTTGATGACTGCGATCTTCGGCCTGTTGGTATTGATTGGGACGCCGAATGCTTTGGTTGCAGGACTACCCGGCACATTTATCCTTCCACTATTGGTCGTCTTGGCCCTGACATTCTTGCTGATGCTTTTCCGCGCTGGACGCACCCGGGATGCGGCGCTGCTCATCGTTCTGATGGGGATCATGAGTGTCACCGCAACGTCGGAGCTCGGGACGCAGCAATGGGTCGACCGGATCCTCGGGGCGCAGCTGGGCGGGATCCCAGGCCAAGCGATGATCGTGCTCGGCATGGTGACTGGGATCATGGCCGTGGGACGTTATTTTGCGGGGCCATTGATCCATGCTCTGAACCCGCTTGGTGTTCTGCTCTTAAGCGCTGTTCTGACGACGCTGGGCCTCTTCCTGATGTCATCTGCCTCAGGCGCGATGGTCTATATCTCAGCCATCGTGTTCGCGGTTGGGGTTTGTTACTTCTGGCCGACTATGATCGGCGTAACCGCGCAATATGTCCCGCGCTCGGGCGCCCTCGGTATGAGTTTGGTCGGCGCAGCAGGCATGTTCGCGCTGACCATTTGGAACCCAATTATCGGCGGTTGGATCGACGGAGCGCGTGCCGCAGCCGAAGCGGAAGGCCTCACCGGCAATGCCGTTGAAGTGGCTGCAGGGCAGGGCGCGCTTTCGCAGCTCGTCTATTTCCCCGTCTCGTTGATCGTCGTCTTCGCGGCGCTGTTCATGGCGCGAAATTGGATCAAGTCGACATCCGGCGATGACGCCGAGCACGCGCATTGAGGAGACCCGAACAGATGACCAATATCAGTCTTGATAGACGAGACATGTTCAAGGGCTTGCTTGCGATTTCAGCTGCTGGTGCGCTGGCGGCGTGCGGCGGTGCCGATGAACCTGGCATTGTCTCCGCGCCAAGTGAGCCAAGCGATGGTGATGGATACTTCAACGTCATCGAAATGGCGCAAATCGCGGCGCTCGCAGACACAATTATCCCGGCAACTGAAACAGCAGGGGCCGCTGGTGCTGGGGTGCCAGCCACCCTTCAAGCGCTTGCCACTGAATGGGGCGATGATGGTTTTCGGGCATACTGGCGAACCGGTTTGGAAAGCCTGACGTCTGCGCTGGAGAACGGTCAGAATACAAGCTTCACTGAGATGATCGCTGCTGAGCGAAATTCCATCCTCAGTGCGTATGATGCTCGAGTATTTGATAGTGAGATCGACGACCAGTTCTATCGCGATTTCAAAGCAACCGTGGTGCAGGCTTATTATTTGTCTGAAGTCGGCGCGACGGAGGAGCTAGCATACGAACCCGTCCCCGGTGAATTCATCGGATGCGTTGAGCTTTCTGATTATCCTAAAACGTGGGCGACCTAAGCCATGACAGATTTTGATGTAGTTGTAGTTGGTTCCGGCATGTCAGGCGGCTGGGTCGCCAAAGAGATGTCGGAGCAGGGTTTTAAAGTTGCGGTCATCGAGCGTGGTAGAGCGGTTACACCTGAAAAGGATTATACTGACTTCACGGACCCTTGGGATGATCTCGGCGATCTTGCTCAGTCTTACGATTGAGGTGCTCAATATCCCAAGGGTCCGTG
>JBCBGJ010000350.1:0-335 GCA_038526925.1 Pseudomonadota bacterium | reverse complement strand
GCGAACGTCATCGCGGTCACGATCAAGGATAGGCAACTCAACCGTAAGACTGAGCAAGATCGCCGAGATCATCCCATTCAATCGAATGTCTACGCTTTCCAGACCTATTCGCGGCAGTTCTGGGTCAATGATAATGACCATCCTTACGAAACCGCCGATGACACGGATTTCATCTGGTACCGCGGGTATCATGAGGGCGGGCGCTCGATCATGTGGGGCCGCCAAAGCTATCGGATGTCCGAAATAGACTTCGAAGCGAATAAGAAAGATGGCCATGGGGTCGATTGGCCAGTGCGATATTCGGACCTGAAGCCCTGGTATGACTATGTTGAACG
>JBCBGJ010000349.1:0-3220 GCA_038526925.1 Pseudomonadota bacterium | reverse complement strand
TTGGCGACGCCCTACATCCGTCGCTTCAGCTCAAAAACGCTCCGGATGTCTCACTGTCCGGAATGCTCATCGAGCGGGCAGATCGATCCGGGGTCTCTCGTCAGATAAAGATCTATCCAAAGCTCACCGAGGGCATGCTGTCTGGCTTTACCGGGCAAGTCTTCCTGTACCGCTTGTCTAATGCGGTCCGCACTCATCTGACAAACCATTTCGGATTGACCAGCAGCGAGCTGGAAATCTTGGAACTCGTCCTGAGGCGCCACCGCCTTGAGCAAGTTGCCAGCTTACGCGGCATCAAACTCAATACGGTCCGGACACATGTTGCACGCTTGAACAGCAAGCTTGGATGCCACAGCCTGACCGAAACCATCGCCATGACAGTCGAGCTATCGCAAGCCTTGAGCCGGCGCACCGAGCCGCCGCACGTGATTGTCACCGAAGACGAAACCGCGTCGCGCCGCATTTCGTTGCCGAATGATGATCATTGCGTGGAGTATCGCCGATTTGGGGATGCTCATGGCCGCCCGGTCATCATTCTGCATTCTTTAGAATATGGTTATCTTCCATCCGAAGAGATGATGGCGGAAGCGCGCAAGGGAGGGATTAACTTGATCTTCCCGCTGCGCCCCGGATTTGGCGAGACGACAGCGACAGGGTCGATCGAAGGCGCCGCAAGACTCATGGGCGAGTTCATTCGTGTGCTCGACCTCAAGGACGTCATTCTCGTCGGTCAATCAACATCAGCGCCATTGGCGCTCGAAATACAGACCATAAGCGCGCGTGTGGCGAAAACGGTTCTGATCAATTACGGGCTCGATGTGACGGACAAACTGTCGAGGATCGAGCCCAAATGGCTGAGCGGTTTGCTACGAATGGGGCTCAGTTCCCGCGCAGGGTTTGCGTTTGGCGCGCGGTCTCTGCGGTCCATCAGCGAGACTTTTGGAGGCCTTCGTTTCTATCGCATGATGTATCGGAACCAGCCCAGCGACTTGGCCTATCTCAACGCCAATACGCAGAGCTTTCAACTTGTATCAGACTATCTCTACGGCGCCGAACTCATACATACCCGTCTCGACTTGGAGTCAGCATTTTTGGACAATCCGCGCGCCGCAGACCTTGTCTCTCGCGTATCACCCCTGATGGTCCTGAACAGCATGGATCAACAAGGGGTCGGCCCGGAGGCCTCTAAGGCTGCAGCGGAGCGCTTGGGGCTTGATTTTAGACCGATTGAACACCCTGGGCGAAACTGGATATTTCAACATCCGAAGACCTTGTTCAAAGAAATTATGCGCTGAGGTATCGCACACCGGTGTTCAGTCTCGAACAAACTCTGCTCTCCCACGGTCACCCCTTCTCAGATGACATGCACGCGATACACTCTGTATTATGGACCTTTCATCGAATCCCGCCCTTGAGCCGTTTCGCGCCGCTGTGCGCACCTTTTTCGAAACCGAGTACCCGCAAGACATCCGCGCGAAGGTCGCAACGGGCGCGAGCCTAACGACCGCAGAGGTTCGCAAATCGGAAATGGCGCTCGGCGCCAAAGGCTGGCTCGCAAGTGCTTGGCCGAAAGAGTATGGCGGCCCAGGCTGGAGCCTGGAAGAGCAATACATCTTTGATGAAGAACTCGAACGCGCGGGCGTGCCGACGGTGACCCCAATGGGCGTGATCTATGTCGGGCCGATCCTGTATACGTTCGGGTCGCAGGCGCAGAAGGATAAGTGGCTGCCCGGAACCCGGGACGGGTCGCTCGGCTGGGCGCAAGGTTATAGTGAGCCCGATAGCGGGTCAGATCTCGCGTCGCTACAATTCTCCGCCAAACGAGATGGCGATGAGTATGTGCTGAACGGGACCAAAATCTGGACCAGCGCCGCCCAGCATGCCGATTGGATCTTCCTATTGGCGCGCACCTCAAAAGAAGAAAAGAAACAGCTCGGCATCAGCTTCATCTGCTGCGAGATGGATCGCCCCGGCGTGACCTTGAAGCCGATTATCACGATCGATGGGAAGCATGTCCTGAACATGGTCATCTTCGAGGATGTGCGGGTGCCCGCCGACTATTTGATTGGCGAAGAAGGCAAAGGCTGGACCTATTCGCAATACTTGCTTGGGTTTGAACGCACGTCTTATGCGCGCATCGGCGGCAAACGGAAGCAACTCAGCCATATCCGAGCGCTGGCCACGGCGGAGCCAACCGGCGGCAACACCAAACTGATCGATGACGAAGCGTTTGCGCGGCAATTGACCGATGCGGACATGGCGGTCGATGGCTTGGAAATGACCGTGCTACGCGTCCTGTCTGCCGTGAAAGATGGCGGTAGCCCTGGCAAAGAGGCTTCGATTATCAAGATCCTCGCCACCGAAACCGCGCAGCAAATTACGACGCTTTATTTGAACGTCGCTGCGGCACACGGACAACGCAAATTTGAGGACAGTGTCAGCCCAGAATGGACGGAACACACTGACTATGCCGCTCCCGGCGTCTCAACCTATTTCGGCGCCCGTGCACAGAGCATCTATGGCGGCACGAATGAGATCCAAAAGAACATCATCGCAAAGCGCGTGCTCGGGCTATAACCCCCCTGTAATTGAAATAATATTTCACTTTGATGTGATATAGTATCATTACAAAGGATATATTCTCTCCTGCCGCCACGGCAGGGGGAAAGAATAACCTGTTCTATTTTTGCAACTACGCGAAACGGAAATCAGTGAAAACGGTCCGATTCCGGATGTATTGCATGTAAAATAATTGACACAAAAGGCGTTCGTTCGAAGTTGCTCGTGTCTCCTGCAGCAAGGTTAAGTGAGACACTTAGAAAACAAATAATAAGGAAAAAGCATGGGCAACATTAGAACGCGCAACAAAATTATGTGTAGCGCGGCACTAAGTTGGGCGTTGGTCGCATTTGCGCCAACCGCTCTCGCACAGGATGCAAATTCTTCGGAGGACGCGGCAAGCGAAGACCTGGAGCTAGACACAATCGTATCAATTGGTTCGCGGGTTCCGTCTCGCTCCGCGCTTGATACACCAGCTCCCGTGGATATTTTGCCGGGTGATGAGTTTGTAAACCAAGGCACCAACGATATTTCGGACATTCTCCGGACAGCGGTCCCGTCTTATAACGTCAACACACAGCCGATCTCAGATGCGGCGACAGTTATTCGACCGGCCAACGTTCGCGTCAGACCCGTACTGTGACGATGCACCGTCACGCAG
>JBCBGJ010000348.1:0-3220 GCA_038526925.1 Pseudomonadota bacterium | reverse complement strand
AACAGAACAATTTTGGTCCAGGCCATCAAAATAGCGATCTCAGGGCGGGTGAGTGTTCTGCCGTCTTGTTTGAACTGGGACATTTCGGCTGTGGTTGGCAGACCTTCGACTTGGCGATCTAACACACCGCGTTGTTCCAATCGCACCATCAAGCGTTCAAGCGCGTCATGGTCCCGCGTTGCGGATTCTTCCGCCAGACTGAGGGCGCCGGTCTGGGCGTAATTATGCGCTAGAACATGGGTCGCGACGTCATCGGTCATCGAAGCCAGTAAGGAATTGCGCTCACCGCTCGGCAACTCGCCGCGGCGGATCGCCTCCGTGCAAAGGATCTTGATATTGACCTCGTGGTCCGAACTGTCGACGCCCGCAGAATTATCAATAGCGTCGGAGTTCACGCGCACTTTGTTGAGGCCCGCTTGGATACGACCCGCCTGTGTCACGCCGAGGTTCGCGCCTTCGCCAATGACTTTCGCTTTTAGGTCCGTTGCATCTATTCGAACGGCGTCATTGGCGCGGTCCCCTGCGTCTGCATGGGTCTCATCCGTTGACTTGATGTACGTGCCGATCCCGCCGAACCAGAGCAGTTCGCAATCTGCTTTTAAAAGGGCGTGAATAAGTTCATTCGGAGTGACTTGATCGGACGTTAAGCCCGTCAGCGACTTGATTTGCGGCGTCAGTTCGATCGATTTGGCGCTCCGATCGAAAATCCCACCGCCTTCACTGATCAGGGATTGATCATAGTCCATCCAGCTCGACCGCGGCATATCAAACATGCGCTGCCGCTCTTCCCATAAGCGCTCAGGATCCTGTGGATCGGGATCGACGAAGATGTGCATATGGTTGAACGCGGCTTGCAAACGGATTTGCTTAGAGAGCAACATCCCGTTTCCGAACACGTCGCCGCTCATATCGCCGCAGCCGATAACGGTGAACGGTTCTGACTGAATGTCTTTGCCGATTTCGCGGAAGTGACGCTTCACAGCCTCCCAGGCGCCGCGGGCCGTTATCCCCATCTTTTTGTGGTCATACCCAGCTGAGCCGCCGGACGCGAACGCATCACCGAGCCAGAAGCCATAAGCCATACTGATTTCATTCGCGATGTCGGAGAATGTGGCTGTGCCTTTGTCGGCGGCTACAACCAGATAAGGGTCATCACCATCATGAATGACCGTGCGACTTGGATTTTGGACCGTCCCATCGATCAAGTTATCGGTGAGGCCTAAGAGGCTGGTGATAAAGGTCTTATAGGCCTGAACCCCGGCATCCCGAATGGCCTCGCGAGATCCACCACTCGGCAACTGTTTTGGAAAGAAGCCGCCCTTTGAACCAACCGGAACAATCACAGCGTTTTTAACTTGCTGGGCTTTTACCAATCCGAGCACTTCGGTTCGGAAATCATCTCTTCGATCCGACCATCTGAGGCCGCCGCGTGCGACAGGCCCAAACCGGCAATGCACGCCCTCGACCTGCGGTGAGTCGACGAAGATCTCGCGATAGGGCTTTGGATCGGGGAGGTCGACGAGCTCGCGGCTGGCGATTTTGAAGCTTATGAACGGCAGACTTTGACCATCTGAGGTGGTTTGGAAAAAATTGGTCCGTTGGATCGCAGCAACAAGTTCAGATAGGCGCCGGATCACGCGGTCATGATCCAAAGACGGGACGCTTTCGAGCTCTCGTTCGATCTTGGACTGAAGGTCGCGGGTTTGAGCGGCGCGGTCGCCTTCCAGATCTGGATCGAACCGGCTTGCGAACAAGCTAATCAGGTGACGCGTGAGCGTGGGATTGACATTGAGCGCTTGGATCTGCGTTTGCCGCGCTGGGTCTAAGCCTGACTGATGTCGATACGCACACAATGCCCGGCACAGAGCCGCTTCGCGCCAAGTTAGGCCAGCATTGAAGATCAGAGCATTGAAACCGTCATTTTCAGCAAGCCCGCTCCAAACAGCTACGAAACCATCTTCGAAAGCTTGACTAACGTCGTCCAACTCGACCCCGCTCGCGGCATCGAGCTTCATACTGAGCGCATGGACCCAGTATTCTTCCGGAGCGTCGGCGACAGGTTTCCCAGAAGGCCTCACTGGAAAGCCGGTTTCGAAGTCTACGAACAGCCCCATACGTTCAAACACGGGGACGCAATCGGAAAGAGCGATCGCGCCGCTGCGAGAATAGATTTTCGCGCGTACTCTGCCGTCTTTATCGCCTTCACGATGATAGGCGCGAAGTCCGACCGGGCTTGACGCGCTGAGGCGCGCCAGCATGTCTACGTCGAGCATCGCTTCTTCCGGCGAGAAAGCTTCACGATAGGCAGCATTGAACGCTGTTGTGAAAAGTTCCGCCTGGGCGCGTAGCTCGTCGCTCAGGTCATGCTCGATGATCGCGTCGCGGAACCGGTCTGTCCAACGGCGCGCGAGCTTTGCGATCCGGGCTTCGAGCACGAGCGGATCGGGCCGTGGTCCGTTTAGAGGAAGGGCAGTTTGAAACAGGACCCTAACCATGGTTGCGCCATCAAAACTTGGCTGGAAGCTGGAATTGCGGCCGTTCCAAGCGTCTTCAATTTCTTCCGCGATATGGCGGCGGAGGTCTGTGTCATAGGTTTCGCGTGGGACGAAAACCACGGTACTGACGAAGCGATTAAACCGGTCGGCGCGGGTGAAGACTCGTACTCGCGGACGGGCGACCAGGTCCAACACCCCTTCCATAATTGGTGCGAGTGTTTCAGACTTGGTTTGGATCAGCTCATCGCGCGGCCAACCTTCAATAATATTCGACAGCGCTTTCTCATTGTGGCTGCCTGGCAGGACACCAAGGATGTCCAGTACGCGCTCCATCCGGCGACGGAGCAGAGGAATATTTCGCACCGATTCATTGTAGGCTTCAGCGGTGTAGAGGCCGAGGAACCGCGTCTCGCCGACCACTTCACCATGCTCGCCATAGTGTTTGACGCCGACATAGTCACAAGCGACGCGGCGATGAACACGGCTCATCAAGGTCGCTTTGGCGAGGATCAGAGACTCTGGCTCCGCCAAGAACGAGCCGATTTCATTTGTCAGGAGCAAAGGCTCCGCGCCCCGGTTCAGAACATTTCGGTCCTCATCACGCATCAAGCCAAGATTCGACCCTTCAACCATTTCTGGTTCTTCCGGCAGCACGTGGCCATTTGTGTCGGTTGGGAAGTTATAGCTGCGGACTCCTAGAAAAACGAACCGCTCGTGTCCGAGCC
>JBCBGJ010000347.1:0-3225 GCA_038526925.1 Pseudomonadota bacterium | reverse complement strand
CTCGCAAGTAGCGACATGGTGCTAGTCGCGAGTTTTCGCGCAATCGCTCGATCCGGGAGATCTGACGTCCCGCGAACGGCAATATCAACTTCGTGATTGGCAAGGTTATAGACTTGATCCGACAGTTCGACATCAATGATGAGATCTGGGTATTGCGCGCGCAGCTTGTGAATGGCGGGCATCAAATGCAGTCCGCCATAACCCGGCATCGCGGTGATCCGTAGAAAGCCGCTCGGCGCACTCGGCCGATCATTGATAAGCTCCCCGGCATAGTCGAGCGCCTTCAGAGCGGGTCTTGCGTGTTCCAAGTACACCGCGCCGAGTTCTGTTAAGTTCACGCTCCTTGTGGTTCGATTGAGCAGTGTGGTGCCGAGCTCTGCTTCTAAATCTTGGATGCGCCGAGAGATTGAAGAGGCGGGCACCCCGACAGACTTAGCGGCAGACGTAAAGCTGCCGAGTTCAGCGACTTTGATAAAATACTCTATGGCGCGAAGGCGATCCATTCTCAGTGTCTCACTATGACGTCCCGCATCGCTTAGTCTGTCCGATTATTGCCGGTTCGACAATACATTTGCGCTAAACGCCCGATTTTTCTCCCGATATCCGTTCCCTATTTTGCTGTTCTGACATCAAACGTCGAACGGAGAAAGACAATGCAAGTCATCGAATTCAATCAACTGGGCAACCCAGCCGATGTGCTGACACTCAAAGAAGTCCCTAATCAGAGCCCGGCCCCGGGTGAAGCAAAAGTGCGGGTCTTGGCGACACCGATCCATCCTGCGAACTTGCTTCAGATTGCTGGCCAATACGCAGCCGCACCGGCTCTCCCCTCCGTGCCAGGCGGTGAAGGCGTCGGCCAGGTTGTTGAGCTCGGAGAAGGCGTCAGCCATTTGCAGGTTGGCCAGAATGTTTTGCTGGCCGGCGTTGGCGGCACGTGGCGCAGCGAGATTGTTGCGCCGGCCGCGGGCTTCATTCCAGCGCCTCCCGGCGATGTGGAGCAGCTCTCAATGCTCGCCGTGAACCCGCTGACAGCGCACCTGATGCTGAGCGATTTTGCTGAGCTCAACGAAGGGGACTGGATTATTCAGAACGCGGCCAACTCAGCCGTCGGTGAAATGGTCATCCAATTGGCTGCGCTGAAAGGCATCAAGACCGTCAATATTGTTCGCCGCGATGATCAGTTGCTGCGCCTGAAAGATCTGGGCGGCACTGTAGTCCTTCTAGATGGTCCAGACCTCCCAGCACGTGTGGCGAAAGCAACAGGCAGCGCCGATATTCGGCTCGCGTTTGATTGCGTCGCCGGCGAGAGCCATGAGCGTATGATTGAGACGCTCGGATATGGTGCGAGCATCATCACCTATGGCACGCTGTCCGGGAAGCAGCCGGAGCTAAATTTGAGTGCTATGATCACAAAAGACATACGCCCGCGCGGCTTCTGGTTGCAGCAATGGTATCAGACCGCCAGCCAGGAGCAGAAGCAAGGCGCGCTTGGGGCTTTGATCCCGCTCATCGCCAGCGGCAAGATCAAAACTAAGATCGACTCGCGGTTCCCGCTTGAGGAAATCGGCGATGCTGTCACCCGCGCCGCCGAGGGCGGACGAGATGGCAAAGTCTTGCTCACGCCTACCCACCATTAGACACGCTGAGAAAGGGGCGCTTCGGCGCCCCTTCCGCGGTCGTTATTCCCGGAAGGATCACACTTATGGAAACCGTTTCTCCCCCCATTTATGCAGCTTTGCTCGGCGGCGCGCTTTTGTGTCTGCAGATCATCTTAATGCTTACCGTCGGTACCTATCGTTCCAATTCCGGCAAAGGTGTTGGTGTTGCAGATGACATGAAGCTTGAAAGGTTGGTGCGCCGCCACGGCAACCTCGCGGAAAACGCCGCGATCTTCGTCACCGTCTTTGCGCTATATGAGTTGCTCTTTGGGCAGACTTGGATCGCGTTGATCATTGGGATCGTTTTCTTCCTGGCGCGCTCGCTTCTGCTTTGGCGTTCACCAGTAATTCCGGATCACATTTGGTCGACGGCAGAGGAGCTGGCAAAAAATTTGTTCTTATGCGCGTTTCCGGCGTATTGCTCACCGCGCTCTCATCGCTGGCTCTCGGGGGCACACTGATTGTGTCGATCTTATTGCGCTAAGCGCGGGTGAGAACGTAGTCCCACCAATAGTCTAGGCTCAGGCGTTTTTGAACGGAGCGCCTGAGCCCTGCTTGATCAAACAATGGCGAAAGCTCTTGCTGCCAGGCTCTGAGGCGTTCGATCGACAAGGCATCCGCGGTCCAGTCATCCACAAAAGCGACGGGCAAGTGTTCATAGGCTTTGTCGAGGGCGCTGCGCTTAATGATCGGCACTGCACCATGCAATAAAGCCAGCCAAGCTTTCGGCGACGGATCGATGCCGCCACCCTCAACGCAGATGACAAAAGCGTGGTCTTCAATCTGTCGGATGAAAGCGTCTTCAGAGACGTCTTGATCGATTTGAGTACACCAATCGCGCCAACTATCTTCCGCGAAACCCGATACTTTTCTACGCGTCGCCCATTGCTCGCCGGGTCTAATGCGATGCCCGCACAAAGCCTTGAGCGGGCGTTCTGATAGCGGCGGAGAGGATGGAATGGCAACCAGTTCGCGGATCTGCGGGGGATCGTTATACACCATACCTAAAGGCAGAGGATGCAGCTTTGCATGATCTGCATCATCAAGGTTTTCTGCCACCCAGGCTTTCAACATCGGATGGTCTAAAATAGCGGCCACGGCTTCGCGGTCTTGAGCATTGAAAGCCGTCATCCGCGCGTCGGTTTGATTTGGGATCGTCGTATCCTCTGATCCACTGACCAATGTAAAAGGCGCTTTGATTTGCGGCAGCACCTGATCGACAAAAAATTCAAGCGCCGCCCTCTGCCAGCGGAATGATAAAAAGACTGTGTTTGGCGTGCGCGACCCAGGCCGCTTGATCAAGTGTGTCTGCGGGTCTGTTTTGTCCGATAGGACAATCCAATCACACCGCTTTGCAATACCTGTGAGGCGATACTGCGTTGCACCGCGGTCTTTTGGGAACAGGCGGGTGGAGTGAAGTCTGAGCATGGCTCAAATCGCAAGCGCTTTGAGGGCTGCATAAATGTCCATCGCACACGATGATAGAGCGATATCCGGGCGGTCCTGGTGTTTCATCCCAGCCTCAAAGAAGGCCCGGTCAGGCGCGTTCTGCGCCAGTCTCAAAGCC
>JBCBGJ010000346.1:0-3227 GCA_038526925.1 Pseudomonadota bacterium | reverse complement strand
AGTTTATTCGGCGCGACGGCAAAGATGTTGGCTCCGAATGGTATAGTTTGGACGATCCAGAGACTTATAAACTTATGGCGTCCGGCGAAACTTTGGGTGTGTTCCAGCTTGAAGGCCAGGGCATGCGCGATACGCTGCGCAAGGTTCGCCCCGGCAATCTGGAAGACGTGATCGCGATTATCTCGCTCTATCGACCCGGCCCGATGGACAACATCCCAGTCTATGTTGCTGGTAAGGAAGATCCGAATACGATCAAGTATCAACACCCCGATCTCGAACCGATCTTGCAAGCCACTTACGGCGTGCCTGTCTATCAGGAACAGGTGATGCGGATGGCGCAGGAGATTGCCGGATACTCGCTGGGTGAAGCGGACTTGCTGCGCCGCGCAATGGGTAAGAAAAAACTCGAAGAAATGGTCGCGCAACGCGAACGGTTCCTTAAAGGGGCCAACGAGCTCAAAGGTATCGAGGCGCCGCTTGCTAATGATATCTTTGATACGATGGAGAAGTTTGCCGGGTACGGTTTCAACAAGTCCCACGCGGCGGCTTACGCGTTGATCGGCTATCATACCGCCTATCTGAAACGGCATTTTCCGGTCGCATTCCTAGCTGCGTCTATGAGTCTGGATCTGCAAAATACAGATAAGCTGGCGGCCTTCTTCCAGGAAGCGCGGCGTCTGAAAATCCCAGTGATTGCGCCGAACGTGAATGTCTCCACCGCAGACTTTGATGTTGACGGTGAGTCGATTGTCTATGCTCTCGGTGCACTCAAAGGCGTCGGACCAGAGGCCATGAAAAATTTGGTTCAAGAGCGCAAAGCAAAGGGCGACTATAAGTGTTTGCACGACCTTGCAGAGCGCGTAGACCCGAAAGACATCAATAAGAAGTGTTTCGAGCAACTCGCGAAAGCTGGCGGATTTGATGCGTTGGAACCGAACCGAGCGCGAGTTTTGAAATCCGCCCCAATGCTCGCGGCCAGCTGCGCCGCGTCTGCTGAGGACCGCGCGGGTGGGCAGGGCGGCCTCTTTGGCGACGCCGAGCCGGCGATGCGGGCAGACCTCCCGAAAGCGGCCGCTTGGAATATGCAGGAAAAGCTTGATCAGGAGTTCGCGGCGATTGGGTTTTATTTTTCGGGTCATCCACTCGATGACATTATCGATAGTCTCGAAGAGGGCCGGATTACCTATGCCATGAATATTGCGGACAGTGCGGTTGATGGCAGACCTATGGAACTGATCGGCGTTGTGCGGCGGCGGGTCGAGAAGCCAGCTAGGAATGGCGGAAAGTTTGCGTTTCTCACATTATCTGACCCCACCGGAGAGGTGGAGCTTATGGTGATGCCAGAGCTTCTGTCTGATATGCGGGAGCAATTGGAGCCTGGTGCGGCAGTTGTTATCCTGACCGAAGTGCGACGACGCGATGAAGAAATTCGTCTGTCCGCCCGGCGTGTGCAGCCAATTGAACAGGCCCGGATTGCCAAGAAAGCGCCCGCGCTTTCCGTAAAACTGGAAAAGGGTGCGGATCTAACTGGGCTTGCCGCAATTGCCGCGCGATTGAAGGGGGCATCCGGTCAAGATCGCGGTGAGATATTTGTGCGCATGCCGATTGATGATGGCCGTGTCGTGACCCTTCGTTTGCCGGATACGTACCCAACTGGCATCGAAGCATTAAGGGCTTTGAAAACGGCGCCTGGGGTTGCGCGGGTGGATCACGAAGCGGCCTAAACCTGCGGCGCCTGATCTCTGCGGTTGCACTGCAGCGCTATTCATGTATAGACGCGCGCGACAACCCCCGATGCGTGGTCCTTCCGGTGTCGGCCCTCAAGTGAGGCTCGATAGGGATCATGCCGGTCAACCGGATAAGGAAAATTAAGATGGCATTGCCTGATTTCACAATGCGTGAACTGCTAGAAGCTGGCGTTCACTTTGGTCACCAAACCCACCGCTGGAACCCTAAGATGAAGCAATTCATCTACGGCGCACGTTCTGGCATTCACATTATGGACCTGTCTAAGTCTGTCCCGCTTCTTCACCAAGCACTGGTAAAGGTTCGTGACACAGTTTCAAAAGGTGGCCGCGTCCTTTTCGTGGGTACGAAGCGTCAGGCCTCTCAGCCTGTAGCTGAAGCAGCGCAGCGTTGCGCGCAGTACTACATGAACCACCGTTGGCTCGGCGGAACGCTTACCAACTGGTCAACTGTTTCGAACTCAATCAAACGCCTGCGCGAGCTTGAAGAAACGCTGTCTGGCAAAGAACAGTCTGGTCTGACCAAGAAAGAGCTTCTGAACCTGGAGCGCGACCGTGAAAAGCTAGACAAAGCTCTCGGTGGTATCGCGAACATGGGCGGCCTGCCGGACCTGATTTTTGTGATCGACACGAATAAAGAAGCGATTGCGATCAAAGAAGCGCGCAAGCTGGGCATTCCAGTTGTTGCTGTCGTTGATACGAATTGTGACCCTGACGACGCGGATTTCGCATTCCCTGGAAACGATGACGCGGCGCGCGCGATTTCGCTTTATTGCAACTTGATCGCGGACGCTGTTCTGGACGGACTCGCCGAATCATCTGCAGGGCTCGGCATCGATTTGGGCGAAGCTGAAGATATTGAAGCCTTGGTAGAGGCAGATGTCGCGGCTGCGGAAGCAGCAGAGACTGAAGCAGAAACCGAAGAAACCGCTAAAGTCGAAGAAGATAAGACTGAAGCTTAACCACCACTGGGTTTGAACAGAAGGACGACTAGGATGGCTCAGATTACTGCTGCCCTCGTTAAGCAACTGCGTGACAAGACTGGCGCGGGCATGATGGACGCGAAAAAAGCGCTGGTCGAAAATGATGGCGATGTTGAAGCTGCCGTCGATTGGCTGCGTGCGAAAGGCCTGTCTAAGGCCGCGAAAAAGTCTGGCCGCACGGCTGCGGACGGCCTGGTTTCAGCTGTTGTTTCTGACGACGGTAAAACTGGTTCTGTTGTCGAGCTGAACGCGGAAACAGACTTTGTTGCCCGGAACGAAACGTTCCAAGGCGCACTGTCTGATATCGCCAAATTGGCTTTGACAACTGAAGGAACAACCGAGGCGGTGAAATCCGCGGCGGCTCCAGATGGCGACGGCACTGTCGAGGACATGATTAAACGTCTGGTCGGTACGATCGGCGAAAACATGACTTTGCGCCGTGCAGCGCAAATCAAAGCGGATTCGGTATCAGCTTACATTCATAGCGCCGAAGCACCCG
>JBCBGJ010000345.1:0-3234 GCA_038526925.1 Pseudomonadota bacterium | reverse complement strand
CGGGGCCTGTGTCGTAGACTTCCAGGCTTGGGCGGCCATCCCGTCGTCGAGACCCGATAAGCACCTTACCCGAAGACGTATATTTCACGGCATTCGACACGAGATTAGACATCATCCGCAATAAGACGAATGCGGGGACATCTACTGTTTGACTTGTGGAGACTGTTCGCAGTTCAATGTTTTTTGACCGGGCTTCATCAGCGAACATCTCAGCAACAGATTCGATGATGAGTGACAAAGGCGTCGGCCCCGGCGTTGAAGGTGGGCTGTTGGCAACGTTCTCGGTTCCTGAAAGCGCCGATGCCATATACTCGTCCACGAGGCTCTCAAGATAGGTGAAGCTATTATTGATCTGCTCCAGTCCTTCTTTCGAGGGTTTGCTCGCGCTGACGGTGTTCTGAATAGACGCGCGCAAAGAGAATAAAGGCTGGCGCAAATCATGCGTCGCGTCTGCCAGCACCCGCCCGCGATCGTATGCGATTTGTTGAACGTCCGCATAGCGAGTCTCGAGCGCTTGAAGTCTGTCCTGCAAGCCGAGATTGGTCTGCAAGACATCAACCTTTTCGCGCAGGGAAGCATCTCTTTCACGGCGAATGATGTTGATCCCATCTAACACCCCATGCACCTTTGGTGCTGACAAGCCGCGCGCGATCTTGTCTGAAACACCTACGGTGATTGAGAATTACCCTGTACACGCCTCGTCGGGTTGGCGCTTACAAAAGCTGGCCTGATGCGGCTGAAACTCAATGGATACTTACGATTTCGACTGTGTACAGTCAGCGTTCGACCTCAGCGTCGATGTCTCGATCGGAACTCCGAAGCGAAACACTTAAACCAGACGTGCCTCGAGACGATCGAAAGGCGAGCGCTGCCGTCATTACGAGGCGTTGAACGGACTGACTCAAAGATGCCGATGAAGTCGTCGCTCTCTGACCTGGAGCAGCTGCCTTTACACAGCGAACCGGCTGCAGCTGCTGTTGCCTATCCGGGAGTTTAAACCCCAGCGCTCGTGCTTCTTTCGTCCATGCTTGAAACAATGCCGCGCGCTCGCGTGGGCGTTTGGTTTGGCGCGTGCGAAGTGCGGCCAGTTCCATCCCTTTGGGTGTTCTATACCCGTGGGCTTTGGCCGCCTCTTCAATCGCTTGACGACGTTTAGAAAACGCACGTTCGATATGATGCGGGATTGCCCGCATTCGAAAAGAGCTGCCTTGGCGGTCGACTGTATAGCCGTCTCGTTCAAGCGCGTTCGCTAAGTGATTACGATAGACTGTGCCGGTCTCCTTTTGGGCTTTGTAGAGCTCACGGCTGACCAGTGTGCCCCATGTTCCGTCCTGTCGAGGGGCGACGTTAAAGATGAAAGCATGTGTGTGAAGCTGCGGATCAAGATCTCGGCTCGTATGATGATGGAAACGAGCAATCGTCAGACCCGCGACTGGCTCCCGGATAGCGCCGCCTTTGCCACGCCGCGTGAAGGCGTGATTATCCTCGAGATGTTCTGTGGCGACTGAGACAGCCCAGCGGTGAGCGGCTTCAATTTTGGTTCGCGCTTCAGGTGGGGAGAGCGCCCACAACACTGATACCGATTTGGGAGCACTGTAAGTCATGTCCCAACCGGGAGCGTGAGACTTGTTACTAGTTTGAACAAGCGGTTCGGCGGTTTTGGGATCGAAGCCGCTTAAGAGGGCCTCGAAGTCTTTGCGGGAAACGTCTCCATCCAATGCAAGGCGCTCTGAGCCGCGTCCATCCCAATCGCTTTCTGCTTCGGCTTCATCTTCTTTCATGTAGTATTCGTCTTGAGCCATGTGCTTGAAATAAGCCACAGCCGCCCCGACGGATTTTCGCGCGGAGATTGAGGCGACCATTACGCATCAAATCCATCTTCGGCTTTCCTGCTGATAAAGTCAGCCATATGTGGAGAAAGGATAGGACGCTCTTCAAGAAGCGGATTGCGTTCTGGAAGTGGGGCGAGATCTTTCGCGCACTTTGTGGTCCAGTCTGCAGGTACGCTGGCTGGACGCTGTTCTGGTAATTCCAAAAACGGGATGTCTACGTCATAGGCGTGCTGGCCAGGACCCACCAACAAGGCACGGATCCCATTTTTGGTGACGCCAAGATGATCAGAGAGTTCAGAGGGTGTCATTACGTCTTGAGTTTCTTTGACGGGCGTTTTGCTGGTGGATCGTTGTCCATTGGTCCAGGTCTCACTCTTGCGCTCAACCTCTAATGTTTGTTTGCCAAGCAGACGGCTTGTCATTTCGGCGCTCTCACCAAGATTCATCCGGGTGATGATGTGGGTCCCGATCATGCCGATCCAGGCATTGGCTTGATCCGGGCCATATGTCTTGCGGATCTGGGAGAGGTCTTGCGCACCTAAGACGACGCGAATGCCTTTCGATCGACCAACATCCAAAAGCGTGGAGAAATGGCCCATACGTTCGAGCTGAGGAAACTCGTCGAGAAAAAGCCAAGTTCGAGTATCTGGGTTCTCCCGCATTGCCGGCGAACCAGCATAGCTGGCGAGTAATCCAATGATTCCAGAAAGCCATGCCTTAGAGAGTTGCGGGAACTTCCCGTCGCGCTGCAGCACTATCGGATCGTAATTTGGTAGGTCCAACCATCTGCGGATTGAAAAACCGCCTGAACTTCTTGGCCAGGCGTCTGCTAACACCAAAACGATGTTCATATGAGATTTGAATGTGGTCAGAATACTCTGGGTGGTTTTGCCGGTCGGTTCACGCAAAAACTGCGTCGCAGCCGGATAGTGGCTCTCAGCGACTTCGAGAAGTCGTTCTGGGTCGGCCAGTACCAGGTCGCGAAGAGATTTCCAGTTCCAGCATTCTGGACGAGTGTTTTGCAGCGAGACAATGCAGGCGACGAAAATCTCTCTCGCTGCGTTTGACCACATCGGGTCTGATCCGCTGGCAGGAATTATTCGCGCCGCAAGTTCTCGCGCTTCCTGCGGGGTGCGGCAGTCATATGCGATATCCCATTTCAAAGAGCGGGCATCATGCGGAGCGATCACACCGCCTATGTATGGGAGTTTAGACGTCAGGTCGCCCTTAGTATCGAGGATTAGGACTTTATCCCGGCGATGGATCGCGCCCAGCATCAATAGGAGCATCGCAGTTGTCTTACCCGCGCCCGTGCTGCCCCAGGCGAGAAAGTGCCGACTCTCTCGGTCGAGGCTCATTGGAATATTCAGGGGAAACTCGATGCCTTGGCCGGACTGTTCGC
>JBCBGJ010000344.1:0-3253 GCA_038526925.1 Pseudomonadota bacterium | reverse complement strand
GCTCGCAACACGCGCATGGAAGGCCGCATGACCCGTTAGTTGCGGCGATGCAGTCTCATCGATTGGTGGGAAATGCTCGGCACCCTAAAATGGGGCATTATGTGTATGATCATGTATGAAGCGTTCCGGTCTGGCGCAGACCCCAGTGTTGAGCGGGCCGCAATCGGGCGACGTGTTTCAGAAACCGAAATCGATCTTATCAATTTGTTGGAGACCGCTCATGCATGACCAACCCAGCGTTCAGGAATTGGTCGCCGCGGTGAAGTCTTTCATCGATGAGACTGCATCGCCGCAACTAACGGGTCATGCGGCCTTCCATGCGCGTGTTGCGAGCAATGCTCTGGCCACCGTGTTGAGGGACTTAGAACAACGTCCGGGCGCTGAAGCCGAAGAACGCGAAGGCCTGCTAGAACTTCTGGGCGGACCAGACGAGCAATCTGTATCCGACCTCAATCGTCTGCTGAGTGATCGCATTCAATCAGGTGAGCTCACTGCGATGACGCCAGGATTGTTGTCGCATTTGAAGAAAACAGTGATGGCGCAAGTTGAAATCGATCAACCACGCTATTCGGGTCTAAAAACGGCTAAATCTTAAGCGGAGCAACTTCCGCCGCCGAGCACGCAAAAACTGGCACAATAAGAATGATTGAGCGAGACGTCTTGGCGCGCTTCTTCGAGTGTATGCCCCAAGTCAAACCGCTCATCATATGGCAAGAGCGTACACGCCACGACAGACGCTTTACCCGCGCCTTTCCGCTTCACAACCATCCGCTGAGACGCGCACATCAGCTCATTCGGATCTTTGTCCAGAATACCCCAACATGCCGTGGTAATTTCAGGCGGATCTTCATCCGGTTTCATCTCGGGAAACAAGACCAGCTGGCTAGAATTATCTGGATCGATCGCGAGACCTTCTCGTGCAATCAGGTCGGCGTAACCGACGCGAGCAACCTGCTCGTCCTCTCCCCAAATCGTCCGTCCGGCCAGGGCGAGTTTGAACTTGTTCTCTGACAACCATCGAAGCCCCTTTATGGCTAGCGCGTAAGCGCCCTCGCCTCGCTCTTGGTCGTGAAACTCTTCGGAAAAATGGTCGAGGCTGACGCGCATCGTCAGACGTTCCCCGAAGTCCTCGAGGAGTTGTATCAAGCCGCCTTTGATTCGCGGCCGCATCATGGGTTGCATTGCATTGGTGAGCATCAAGACTGAGTGCCCACGCTCTAAAACAACGCGCAAAATATCGAGCATTTCGGGGGCCATAAATGGCTCCCCACCAGTGAATCCAATCTCGATATTATGCTCGCCAGCAGTCTCCAGCTCATCCAGAAACGGTGCGACGTCTGAGACCGAAAGGTAGACCAAACGATCATTCTTCGGTGAGCTTTCAATATAGCAATTCACGCACTCAATATTGCAGAGCGTTCCCGTATTGAACCAAAGGGTTTTGGTATCCTCATAAGACACCGTTGCGCGTGTCTCACCTTTCACGGTGATCTGCGGATCTTGAAATTTCTCAATAAGAACAGTGTCAGGCATATGTCCTGTCTACGCGGTTCGCGCGAAATGCGAAGTCACAATGGCGTTAATTGCTGACATCTTTCAGCTAAGCTGATCTGGCGCCGGGCCTTCTTCCAGGAACGAAATCACGGCATCCCAATGAGCCAGGGCGTCCACATCGCCCATGGCTGCGACTTCGGCAGCCCTCAGCGTCGCGATCACGCTCGCATCATCGCCATATTGGGTTAGCAAAGACATTGCTGCGTCACGCGCGCTTGTATCCGATGTGCTCATCGCCAGTGCTCCTCAATCCAGGGGGTGGGCCGCACATGTTTATAGATCTTTTTGTGTAGTGGAGCCTGCCACTTTCCGTCGCGGGCTTCGTCAGGGTCCGGGCGGCCGGTAAACGCAACGATTTTGGTTTCAGCCGGTAGCTTTGGCGTCTGGAACCAATTCATCGGGAACTTCGGCATCAGGGAATGTTTGAAACTCACGCACCATTCTTCGGGCCAATAGACTTTGTTTGGGGTCATCGCAGAGACATATTGCTGGCTCGCCCGAAACTCGGCGTGAATTGGCGCGCTGTCTCGCATATACTTTTCGAAAATTTCGGTATGTTCGCCGATCGTCCATTTATAGACTGACGTATTGCCAATCCCCATCCCCTTCTGGGTCCAATTTTCGGCAATGCACATTTCGCCAGGGTGGAACTCCCAGAACGGATCCATGTTTCCGGTAACGATAAGATCGACATCGAGAAACAAGACTTCGCCTTCAAGACCACCAAGACCCGCCTGCCAGAGCGAGATCTTTCGCCAAGGCAACCAACGAAATCTATCCGGCAAATCGATGGGCGGCAGAGGTTGGTATTCAACCTCCGGCAACAGGCCTTCTTTGTCATCGGTAAAACAAACAAACCGGAGGTCACCCGTCACATTACGGCGAACCATATTGAACAGCCGATTAGCAAAATGCGCTGGGTAGCGCTCGCCCCATTTCATGCAAATCACAGTCTTTGTCATGCGCTCTGCCTAGTCGCTTTCCGTACCCCACGCCAGCGTCTGATGTGCCGGACTGCAGTTTCCCATATTTTTTTGCAATCCGATTGGGAAAGTGTGTCGTATCAATATCATACAGCCTAAGCGCGTGGAGGAACCGTCATTACTACCGCAACTACAGCGCCCGTAATCATGTGGTTTCGCCGAGATTTGCGACTCGATGATAATCCAGCTCTGGGTGCAGCAATTTCTGCGAGCGGCGGCAATATTATTTGCCTCTATATTCTCGAAGATCTGGCCGAAGGTCGCGCTTTAGGCGGCGCATCTAAATGGTGGCTGGATAAGTCTCTCCGATCTTTGCGCAACAGCATCGAGCGAGCCGGCGGCACGCTCACGCTTCGTGCCGGTGGCGCCAAAACCGTCCTCGACAGCGTTATAACTGAAACCGACGCAAAAGCAGTGTTCTGGAACCGGCGCTACGAGCAACCTGGACGCGATGTCGACACCGAGATTAAGGCGCATTTGAAGGAAAGTGGTGTCAGCGCAGAGAGCTTTAATGGAACTGTCCTGACAGAGCCGTGGACACAGAAAACTGGTTCCGGCGGCTATTATAAAGTCTACTCGCCATATTGGCGCGCGGTGCAAGCAAACTACGAATTGCCTGCTCCAGTGCCAGCACCCTCCAAGCTTTCAAGCCCGTCGGTAATTTCAGACAATTTGGAAGACTGGGGGCTTCACCCGTCGCGACCTGATTGGTCGAC
>JBCBGJ010000343.1:0-3255 GCA_038526925.1 Pseudomonadota bacterium | reverse complement strand
GCGATACCTGTCATCACAGCTGATGTGGCACGGCAAACCGCTCTGAGCTTTGCACTCGATTGGTCGCGTGGGGCAGGCAAGTCGCTCCAGATCGGCGCCCCCACATTAAGGGCCGCGATGGAGACCTATTTCGCCAGACCGAAGCTGCGCTCCGACAGGTATCGCCAATCCGTGCAACAACCGTTCGAGCTCCATACAAAACACTGGCTGGACATTCGGCTCGACGAGATCAGCAAGGCGATGGTTGTCGAGGCACATCAGGCGATGCGGAACACGCCGTCAGGAGCCAACCATGTGTTCAAGTATTTCAGGACGGTCTGGAACCACGCTCGTCGGATCCACGACCTTCCTGAGTCCCCGACTGTGGCGATCGAGTGGTTCGAAGAAAAACCACCGCAAACGATCATCGAAGATCTCAAGGCATGGCAGTGTGAGGTTGAGGATTTGGACAACCCGATCCATCGCGCCTACTACCAGCTTTTGCTCTTCACAGGCTTGCGCAAATCACAGGCTCTGACACTGACCTGGCAGAATGTGTTCGATGACCACATCCATCTTCCTATGACCAAAAATGGCCGCAGTTTTGATCTTCCGATTGTGGACATCCACCACCGGATCCTTGAGCCACTCAGAGGCTTGAGCTCTCAGTGGGTATTCCCATCGCCAAAAAGCCCGACGGGCCGGATGACATCGACCCGCAAACTGACGTGGTCGCCACATACGCATAGACGCACCTTTGCGACGGTTGCGATTGAAGCCGGGGTCTTTGAAGAAGTCGTCGGACGCTTGCTCAATCACACGCCGCTTTCGATCACGGGTCAAAGATACACGCGCCCAAACTGGACGATCCTGAAAGATCCGATGAAATCAATCTGTTCCAAACTCGAGAGCAGACTTGGTAACGGACTGACACTGAACACGCGAACAGGAGCGCCGAGGTAATCATGTCCGTAGGCCAGAACGAACTTCCAACTGAGTTTCAAGAGATGATTGATAATCCAAACGTGGATGATCCTTTTGGGGCATTCTCCGATGCTGCACAGACCTCCGCGCATTGCATTGGGGAGATGGTGAAAGTTGACGGGAAACACTTGCACCAGCTTGCCAGACAGCTCTGCCAGAACGGCGTGCTCGTCTATGAGATCAACTCAACGGCCATCAACTGGTCCGTTGGATTGGAAACCCTTTGCAACCCCGAAAGTGTCGGGAACCTTGGGGCTGCGGCGACATGGTATGAAGACCGATGCGCGGGCTTGTATCGTCGCTGGCGTGATCTTGATGGGTCAATCGAGAATGGCCCAAATCATCAGGAGACGCGTTTGACGGGTGATCGCCTGGAGGCAGCGACCCGTTTGGCTCCAGACCTCCCGATCGAAAATCGGGAATACTTGAGTGAGACATACCTGCAAAAGGTGCTGAAGCCCTATGCCCAAGCGAAGTATTCGATTAGGCAAACCCTTTGGTCTGACCTGCAACGCGGACACGAAGTTGGGTTTTGGCTCTGTTTTGTCCCGAGTGACGATGGAACCTATGGCTTGCTCACGCCCGGGGCAGGGTTTGACAAAATGGGCAGCTACCAGATCAACCGTGCGGCGTTTCTGAAAGGACTGAACGCATCTGACACGCATGTTGATACCTTAAACTATCCGGATCAAAACGGGTACGAGCGGCAAGATCGATGGCACTTCATTGGCGCGGACCATCCTGCAATCCAAAGCTTTATCGAAAATCCAAAGAGTGGTGGTCGCCTTGCGCCAATAAACGCTCCTAAGATTGAATACACTGGAGAACCAGGTCGGCCAACTGGATCCATTGGTTATCCGAAGGATACCATGCTTGCAGAAGTTGGTTTGAAACTTTTGGAAACAGGAGAAGCCGGAAATGCTCGCGATGCGGCAAGGAAAGCCTTTAACATGCATCGCCCCGAACTGGACGGGTACAACGAAGACAGAACACCTGAACGGGTTGCGAGGTTGATAAGTAAGGAATACAAATCAAGGACTTAGATTTAATCCCAATTCTTTTCATTTAATGCCAATTAAACTTTGCTGCGTTCCAGAACGTGTTCAGCGAACCTCGGTGCAGTTACAGAAACGCCGAGGTACTCCAATGCAACATAACGATAGCGAACGACTGTTGAGCAGAGCTGAAGTCCAAGACCGTTTTGGAATTGGGCAACGCTTTCTCGCCGATGCTCATAAACGGGGAGAAGGTCCTCGATTGATACGGGTTGGTCGGTTGATCCGCTACCGCGTTCAGGATGTGCGAGCTTGGATCGAAGCCCAGGCAAGTGACGAGGTGACCAGATGACCTCGGACCACCGACCCAATGCGCAACCGTATGCGAATTTCCGATTTGAATGGAAGCATGCCATCCTTTCCAACCCCAATGTGGATCGAGGCGCCAAGTGCGTGGCAACGCTTCTCGCAGACAAATACGTCAACAAGGCAACGGGTCTTTGCTGGCCTAGCAACAAAACCCTCGCCGAATTAACATGCTACTCTGTGCGCACAGTGCAGCGTCATATTCGGACGCTGCAAAGCATGGGGTTCCTTAAACGCACCCAAATCCGGGCTGCGCGCCGTGCATTTCAGATCACCTTGCCCGGTGCGCAACATGACATCTCACATGACAGAATGTCACCAAACAGGGTGACATCACGTGCGCAAAAACATGACACCAATGTCACGCCCTATAAGAACCAAAGAATAAACCAATCTGAGCACCATCAGTCTGCCCCCCCTGCCCTAAGGTTTCTCGTGATCAAAGACACTGACACGCCGAACCTCAAGGCTTGGAGCAGCTGGATCGATCAAAATCGAACCCTGGGCGCGGCTGCGACACTAAAGCTAGCGCGTGGTTCTTCGGGGTATCATCTTCCTGCGCGGTATCCCGAGTCTCAAGGCGATGACTACAACAACGCGTACTTCGACAGTCTAGAAGCCATGAATGAGCAGCAACGCGACGATGTGAGAGAGTGAAAGCAAAGGCAGCGCAGGTGGGACAGTTCAATGACAGGCATGCTGATACCATGCTGCGCCCTACCCCGGGGGGCACCCTGAAATTAGACCTTAATCGCGGAAACCGATTGTTGTACCGCTGTTTCTGCAAAGTCGAAATTGAGGAAAAAAGCCCACTGTAGTTATAAAGATGGCTTCCAAACCTTACGACTGATCCATCGCCCCTGTTTGGAATTACCAACGACAAACGCCGCTCATTCTCGGCAGACCGTTCGGACCAAACCAGACGTTGAAG
>JBCBGJ010000342.1:0-3262 GCA_038526925.1 Pseudomonadota bacterium | reverse complement strand
CGAGGCCGTATCTCAGTTCTTCGATAAGGAACTGAAACCCCACGTAGAAGACTGGCGTGAAGCTGGCGCGGTCCCCCGCGACGTCTGGTACAAAGCAGCAGAACAGGGCCTCTTGCTCGTTTCTGCGCCGGAACAGTATGGCGGCGCAGGCGGTGATTTCCGCCATGATGCGGTGATCATCGAACAGCTGGAGCAGCAGGGTATTGCGGGCTTCGGGATTGGTCTGCACAACGCGATCGTTGCGCCCTACATCATCCACTACGGTTCCGAAGAGCAAAAGCAGCGCCTCCTCCCAAAACTGGCATCAGGTGAGCTCGTAACCGCGATCGCGATGACAGAGCCTGGCACAGGCTCGGATCTGCAGAACATCAAG
Organism: Pseudomonadota bacterium; assembly: GCA_038526925.1. Taxonomy (GTDB): domain Bacteria; phylum Pseudomonadota; class Alphaproteobacteria; order Caulobacterales; family Hyphomonadaceae; genus Henriciella. The sequence continues at coordinate 2,889 of JBCBGJ010000342.1, read as the reverse complement.
ACCACCGCGAAAAAAGACGGCAACGGCTATGTGATCAACGGGTCCAAGACCTTCATCACAAATGGTCAGACAGCAAACCTCATTCTGGTCTGCGCCAAAACGGACCCCAGCAAAGGCGCCAAAGGCATTTCGATCCTGATGGTGGAAACGGATGAAGTTGACGGCTTTGAGCGCGGCCGCAACTTGAAAAAGATTGGCCAGCCCGCCGCCGATACGTCAGAGCTGTTCTTCAATGATGTGAAAGTCCCGGCCTCAGCTCTGCTCGGTCCGGAAGAAGGCCAAGGCTTTATCCAGCTGATGCAGCAGCTCCCGCAAGAGCGTCACATTATTGGCATTCAGGGCATCGGCATGATCGAACGCGCCCTGCGTGAGACGGTGGCTTACGTCAAACAGCGCAAAGCGTTTGGCGGCACCATCATGGATTTCCAGAACACCCAGTTCAAACTGGCCGAGTGCAAAACCGAAGCGACTGTGGCGAAAGTGTTCGTTGATCACTGTACAGAGCTTCTCCTCAAAGGTGAGCTCGACGCATCGACGGCCTCGATGTCGAAATACTGGATCTCTGATCTGCAGTGTAAGATTATCGATGAGTGTCTGCAGCTGCATGGCGGTTGGGGCTATATGGACGAGTATCCGATTGGCCAAATGTACCAGGATGCGCGCGTCCAGCGGATCTATGGCGGCGCCAATGAAGTCATGAAAATGCTGATCGCGAGGACGCTATAAGCTTGCCGGATCGCCACCTCCTCACCGAAACGTTTCCGCAGCCCGCGGAGAGCTCAAAGTCCCTCGGCTTTGAGCTTGTCTCGCTTGATATGAGCAAGATGGAAACGCGCGTGAAGTTTGACGGTAAAAAGGAATTCACCAATCCAGCGGGCTATATCCAAGGCGGATATCTCTCGGCCATGCTGGATGATACAATCGGAATGCTCGCCACGGTCAAAACCGGGACGCGGGCCTTCCCCTCTACCATTGATCTGCACACGACATTTTTACGACCTGTACGCGTTGGCGCGATTGAAGTCGCCGCCCGGCTTCGCAACATTGGTCGACAAGTGATTTTTGCGGAAGCTGACTTATATGACTCGCGTGGAAAAGAGGCCGCGCGAGCCAGAGCGTCACTCGCCATCAATCCAATGAAGGCGCCCGCGAGATAAACCGTTTAACGAGTTAAAGACAGGAGACCCCTCCCATGACTGAAGCCTATATTTACGACGCTGTGCGAACCCCGCGCGGCAAAGGCAAAAAATCTGGCAGCTTGCACGAAATCACAGCGCTAGAGCTCTCAACCCAAACCTTGGAAGCGATCCGCGACCGCAACGATCTCGACACGAAATATGTCGATGATGTTGTGCTCGGCTGTGTGTCGCCAGTGGGTGAGCAAGGCGGCGACATTGCACGGATTGCGGTTCTGAACGCAGACTATGCAGAAACCACCGCAGGCGTCCAAGTTGACCGTTTCTGTGCCTCTGGCCTCGAAGCCTGTAATATGGCGGCCGCAAAGGTCATGACCGGCGAAGCGGACATGGCGATTGGCGGCGGCATTGAGAGCATGAGCCGCGTGCCTATGGGCGCTGCGGGCGGTGCTTGGTCATCTGATCCACAGATCGCGCTGAAGTCTTACTTCTCGCCACAAGGTGTTGGCGCCGATACAATCGCGACCAAGTGGGGCTTCTCCCGCGATGACGTTGACGCGTATGCCGTCGAGTCTCAGCGCCGCGCTTCGCAAGCTTGGAAAGAAGGCCGGTTCTCAAAATCAATCGTGGCCGTGAAAGATCAGATGGGCGGCGTCCGCCTCGATCATGACGAGCACATGCGTCCAGAGGCTGATATGCAAAGCCTCGCCGCGCTGAACCCTAGCTTCGCAGGCATGGGCTCAATGGGCTTCGACGAAGTGATCAAACAGCGCTATCCTGAATTGGAAGCGATCAATCACGTCCACCACGCCGGCAACTCTTCAGGCATCGTGGACGGCGCGTCTGCAGTTCTGTTCGGGTCGAAAGAAATGGGTGAGCGCCTTGGCCTGAAGCCCCGCGCACGGGTTAAGCAAATGGCGTCGATCGGCTCTGAGCCAGGCATCATGCTGACCGGTCCGACCGATGTCACGCTGAAAGCGCTGAAGAAAGCGGGCATGGATGTCGGCGATATCGACCTTTATGAGCTCAATGAAGCGTTTGCGTCTGTTCCGATGCTGATGATGCACTTGCTCGGCATTGACCATGAAAAGATGAACGTGAATGGCGGCGCGATTGCAATGGGTCACCCACTCGGCGCGACCGGCGGCATGCTGCTCGGCACGATGGTGGATGAGCTAGAGCGCGCGGACAAAGAAACCGCGCTGGTTACGCTTTGTGTTGGCGCCGGAATGGGCACCGCAACGATCATCGAACGCGTTTAATTTGAATTGTCATCCCGGGTCGCTCTCAGGAGTGTTCCGGGACCCAATCAAACTTGGTCCTGGCCTAAAAGCCGGGATGACACTCACGAAATTGGAATAGTAAAATGAACCTCGAAACATTCTCTTTCGACATTGATGGCGATGGTATCGCGCACGCGGTCTTTGATGTGCCCGGGCGCAGCATGAACACGCTGACCGGCAAAGCAATCGCAGACATTATCGCGATCACCAAAGAAGTTGCGACCAATGACAAAATTACCGGTCTGGTGATTTCTTCTGGGAAAGCCTCCGGTTTTTGCGCGGGCGCCGATCTCGGCGAAATGAATCAGCAGGCTGGCGGCGGCAAGCCAGAGTCAGAAATGTCTGAAGCTGAGCTGAAAGCCATGCAGTTTGAGCGCGGTTTCTCGCTCAACAAAACGCTCCGCGAACTTGAAACATGCGGAAAGCCAATTGCGGTTGCCCTCGACGGCCTCGCGCGCGGGGGGGGTTTT
>JBCBGJ010000341.1:0-3264 GCA_038526925.1 Pseudomonadota bacterium | reverse complement strand
GCTGCGTTCGAAGAGATCTGGCTCGGGCGCGAGAGCCACTTGAAGGATATGGCCGGCTTCGTCGAGTTTCATATGCTTCGTGGCCCTGAAACAGACGGCAACGTGCTCTATGCATCTCACACCGTTTGGGAGTCTGAAGATGCGTTCTCCGCTTGGACGAAATCCGAACAGTTTCGCGCCGCTCATCGCGATGCCGGGCAAACCACAAAGCTCTATGTGGGTCATCCAAATTTTGAGGGTTTTTCGTCCATTCAGAATATTGCCGCACAGGACCATATAGAATGATGAAAAGACAGACTGCTGCGCGGCAGAACAGTCCCCAACTGACAGTCGGATCTGCATCGACATGAAACTCAGCACGAAAGGCCGCTACGCTCTCGTTGCGCTGGTCGACGTCGCATTTCACCAAAACGTAGGTCTTGTCTCGATCAACGAGGTCGGCGCACGGCAAGACATTTCGTTGACGTACCTTGAGCAGCTTTTTGCCAAGCTCAGACGGGCTGGCCTGCTAACATCAGTGCGCGGTCCCGGTGGCGGTTACAAATTGGCGCGTGCGCCAGAGCATATCCGCATCGAAGAGATCCTTGTCGCTGTAGACGAGGCCATCGACGCCCTTACGCCCGGCGCGGGCGCAAAAGGTGGAGTCTCGGGATCCAAAGAGCAATCTCTCTCCAATCGGCTTTGGGAAGGTCTAAGCGCACATGTCTACGTCTTCCTGCACCGCACAACGTTGCGCGATGTGATGGGAAACAGCTTGGTGCCCTGCCCCGCCATTCCCGCATTGTTGGAATTCGAGGACAGCTAGGCGTGCAGTCGTGTCTTTCTTTTCGAGACAAGATCGGCAAACCCATAAGCCGCAGCGATCACGCGCTCTGTTGAATTCCCTTCGCAAAGTAGCATCGCAGAAGACGCCACCTGAGACCCATGGCCCGCCCGTGCATTCTGGATAAGCTGCAAGAGGTAACGCTCGTCCTGTGTCACGATTGCCGAGCACCCTTGGCAGCGAGGGTTTGAAAACCGAAACATGGACCGCCTCGACGTCCGCATTTCATGAACAACCGCCAAAGAACGGCGCATTTTCTCTGCACTCTCGGGACCGGGAAAGAAGCTTTCGCTGCCAAGCATGGTCATAACCCATGCGCTTGCATCACACTCAGAAAACGAAATGAAAAAGTAACGCGCGGCACTCAGAAATCCGAAATCGATGGCGTCCGTATCCAGTGACGACAGCGGGACATCGCCAGCCGAATACCTTGCGTGGCAAGACTTTTTATCCATCGGTACCATCCTTGGTATTGTTCGGCTTCGCGTCGCCATCAATGGTCCGGACACCCCGGACTTGTAGCTCTTCGGGCGACAGATCATGGTGAGCAGGCCCTGCGGATTTCTGATAAGCACTCAGGTTTCTCACCGTTTCCGTCTCGGGAACGCGCCCTTTGATAAGCAGCTCGTAAAGGTTTGGTTTCAGTCCGCCCCCGAATTGCTTTGCAGAATCATGCAAGCAGAGCAGCCGGTACATATCGCCTTCCAAGAGACGTCTCCTTTGTCAAATTAATCCGGGCTGACAGGGATTCTGCGGCTTGGTCAGACCTAGTTGACAGAAACACTCAGAAAACTCAATGTTAATCTGAGTATTTTGGTCGGGATGGGTTGATTTGCGAGCTGCTTCCTGTAATTGACTAAAAAAGTAAGAAAAGCACCCTAGGGGAGACAACCATGAAAACAAAGACATCCATTTTGGCCCTGATGGCGGCAGTGACCGCTGGCAGCGCTTATGCGGAAGGTGAGCTGAACCTTTACTCTTCGCGTCATTACGACACAGATGAGCGGCTCTACTCAGACTTCACGGAAGCCACCGGCATCACCATCAACCGGATCGAAGGCAAGGCAGACGAGCTGATTGCGCGTATGGAAGCGGAGGGCGACAATTCTCCGGTCGACGTTTTCCTGACGGTAGACACCGTGCGGATTACCCGTGCGAAAGACCTTGGGCTTTTGCAGAGCGTTGACAGCCCCGTGCTCGAAGCTGCGATCCCCGCCTATCTGCAAGATGACGACAACCAGTGGTTCGCCTTCTCGCAGCGCGCGCGCATCCTGTTCTATGACAAGAACGATGTCGAGAACCCGCCTGCGACCTACCAGGACCTCGCGAACCCGGAATACGCTGGCAAGGTTTGCATCCGGTCGTCTTCCAACGTCTACACTCAGAACATCACGGCTGCTTTGACAGCGCATCTTGGCGAAGAAGCCATTGGTGACTGGGCAAAAGGCGTGGTGGCGAATTTTGCGCGCGACCCACAAGGCGGCGATACCGACCAGCTGCGCGGCATCGTGTCTGGTGAATGCGACATCGCGATGTCCAACACCTATTACTTCGCCCGAGCGATCCGCAAAGATGTCTCCGGACTGTCAGACAGCATCGATCAGATCGGCTGGGTCTTCCCGAACCAAAACGATATCGGCGCACACATGAACATTTCCGGTGGCGGCGTTGCTGTGAATGCACCCAACAAAGAGAACGCGGTCAAGTTCCTTGAGTACCTCGCCTCAGAGAGCGCGCAGCAGTATTTCTCGGCGGGCAACGACGAGTATCCTGCCGTTCCAGGTATTGGTTTGGCCGACTCCGTGGCCAAGCTCGGGATCTTCCGTCCGGACGCGATTGAGCTCAGCGACATTGCCGCAAACATCGGTGCCGCTCAGACCATTCTGAACGAAGCCGGTTGGAAGTAAGGTCGACTCCAAATCAAACCTTCGAAGGCGCGCCCGGTTGGCGCGCCTTTTTTATTTGCGGCTTTGAGACCGCCAGTCTCCGATCTGAGCGCACAGCAAAATCACTGGCAGTAGGCCGATACCGGCAATCATAAGACTTGGAACGGCAGCGCCTTCCAATCGCTCGTCTGAGGCAAGCCGAAACGCCTGCACGGCGAGCGTGTCATAGTTGAAAGGTCTCAGGATGAGCGTCGCAGGCAGCTCCTTGATCGTGTCCACAAAGACAATCAGCAAGGCTGTCAAAATACTGCTTCGCAGAATCGGCATATGTATGCTTCGCACAGTCCCCCATGCGGTTCGCCCCAATACGCGGGACGCGGCGTCGATATTTGGCGTCACGGTGGCGAGCCCGCTGTCGTAGGAGCCAATGGCGGCAGCCAGAAAACGGATCATGTACGCTGCGATCAAGAGCCAAATAGAGCCTGAAATGAGTAGCCCTGTAGAGATATCGAACCACGCTTCCATCTTATCATCGAGCCAATTGTCAAACCTGGC
>JBCBGJ010000340.1:0-3265 GCA_038526925.1 Pseudomonadota bacterium | reverse complement strand
GTCATCAAAAGTAACGTTCTCACCTGCGTCTGCGGCGAGTTTTTCAATGACGATCTTATCGCAATCTCGCACGTTTGCCGCATCCATACGCCCCCAAAGACGCCCTCGATTGGGTGGCCTATGCAGATAAAGCTCGCGAACAGGGCACCGAGTACGCCTTCGTGATCACCCACGAAGAAGCCGGTGTAATTGGCTCGGTCGGCTTTAATCGCACCAGCGGTGAAGCTTGGGAGATTGGATACTGGGTGGATAAAGCCGTCCAAGGCAAAGGCGTCGCCACCGAAGCCGCGGACGCCCTGATGAAATGGGGCGCTCTGAGATTCGGTGTCACCCAGTTCGTTGCAGGACACTTCCAAGATAACCCGGCATCTGGCCGCGTTTTGGAGAAGCTAGGCTTTCAACGTGTGGGAGAGAAGCAACTTTTCTCGCTCGCACGAGGCGGAAAAGATGCGGCCTGGCGCTACGCCTTACGTACAGAATCGGCCTCCGCTCTGTCAGAGGTACATTGAGGAGAAGACCGCCCTCGGCTAAATGGAGACAGCAATGGCTGATCCCGTAATCATCAGAACAGAGCGGTTGGTCCTGAGACCTCCCCTGCCCCAAGACGCCTCGCACATCGTGGAGCGCCTTGGATCCAAGGGTGTTGCCTGGAACTTGGGACGCGTTCCGCACCCATATCAGATGGCGGATGCGGAGGCCTGGCTTGAGAAAATCCCGCAGAGCTGGTCGGAAGATTCAAGCTATTCATTTGCGATCACCCACCCGATTGATGGCATGATTGGCTGTGTCAGCTTGCGGCTTCTCCCGTTCGAGGTTTGGGAAGTGGGCTATTGGCTCGGGGAAGCCTGGTGGGGGCTTGGTTACACAACCGAGGCCGCTGCGGCGCTGCTCCATTGGGCCGAGAATGAGCGCAAAATAGAGCGCTTTTCGTCCGGGCACTTCACGGATAATCCAGCCTCTGGCGCGATCCTGCGCAAACTCGGGTTTGAGCCCGTCGGAGAAGCCTCCCTGTTTGGTCTAGCACGCGGGACAGATAGCCACTGTATTCGCTACACCAAAGGCACAGATCCTGATCTGGCGCTTAAACTGGTAGCGCACTAACGAAGCGCGCTCGAAAGCTGCTCTGCGTCATAGAGAGAGCGGTGCTCACCGCGCCTTAATTCCTGTTCCAATGCATCGATCCGTGCCGCCAACTCAGCTGGTTCGCCGGGCTGACCAAGTGCGCGGCCGAGCAAAACCAGCGCCTGTGAAAGGTCGCCGAATTCGGACTTCGGGTATCGCTCGTACAGACGGCCCAACGCCGCCCGCATGGCGAGCTGGTAAGCCGAGAGATCTCCGTCCCGGCCAGACCCAAGATAAGCCGCCCCGGCTCGGAGGCGCATCGTTTCATCTTGCCAGGATTGCGCTTTATCAGAGTGCGCATCGCACATAGCGGCGTCTAAAGCTCGAATATAGGCGGCCAAATCCTGAATGACCGGCCCCTCAGGCGCGGCGCCCGAAAACTCTTCGGTAATCTGAGCGGATAGAAACGCCTCGAGCGCACCCTCCGCATCGCGATCCACCAACAGACGGCCTTCTGGCGCCGCGAGGTCCGGGATTGGAACGGGATTGAAAACCCGGTCAGCACGGACTTTTGAAAATAAGCCGCTTGTCACATCAGCGGTGCCGGGTGCCCCCGAAATGCCCGAGAAGACAAATTCAGTGTTTCCGCGCCCATTACGGTGGCACGAGGCGCAGCTCAGGCCAGCTTTAGCCGCCTGCCCACCTAGAAGGAGCGGACTGTTAAACAATAACTCACCGCGCTGAACCGAGGGGTCTTGGGGCGCAGTCAGGCAAGTGGCGGGTTGAGATGTCAGATGCGCGACTGGATCGGCGTCATCGCTGATCCAGTCTAGGGCTTTAAAGTCCGGCTGCGTTTGCACGGGCCCAGAGTCTGTCCCCTGGCAAGCTACGACCGCGGCAAAAGCCGCCGCGATCGTAATTGTCAGCCTCATACGTCCGCTTCAGCAATCCATTTGGCAAGCTCTTCGGTTTGGGCGCAGCCGAAGGGGCAAAGCGCGTTGAGCTTGTCCAGTTGCGCCTGAGCCCGGTCCATATCGCCAAGCTCGACATAATACTCACCGAGATACTCATTGGCGCTTAAGTGGTCCGGCGCGATCGCGAGGGCGGCGCTGTAATACGCAAACGCTGTCTCTTTCTCGCCCTTCTTACGGTTTGCAAATCCGATATATGTGAGAACGTCCGGGTGAGGCCCAAGAACGGCGCCCGCATCACGAAGCTCTGCAATGGCAGCGTCGTATTGCTCCAGATTGATGAGGCGAAGGGCTTCGGAGTAAAGCACGTCGCCCGTCTCCAAGCTGACCTGTTGCACCAGCGGTGCAACGCTGGAGGTCTCGATAGGCTCAGCCGGCGCTTTGGCAGCTTCGATCTCAGCAATCGCGGCAGCAATTTTAGCCGTTTCTGGGCAGGCGCCCGCGCACGTTGCTTCAGCGCTGCGAAGCGTCGCTAAGACGGCGTCAGCTTTCTCGGCCTTGTCGATTTTTAGATAGGACACGCCGAGCTTGCCATGCGCTTGATAAAGCGCGGCATCATATTTTACAGCGCGCTCCAAGGATTTCGCGGCGGCCTTGTATTCTTCTTGCCCATAATGCGCGAGACCGAGCATATAGCGCGTATTAGCGTCTTTCTTCGCGACCTTCGTAACGCGTTTAAAAGCTCGCTCCGCTTTTGAGTATTCACCTGCTTTGAGGTGTTCGACGCCTTTTTGGTACTCTTCGACCGGATCATAACTCGGTCCTGAGCTGCTTGGAGCGGACGAACCTGAGCTTCCGCCACCGCCGCCTGCTAATGCTGGTGCGCCGCTGAGCGCGAGTGTTGCCACTGCAATTAAGAGAGCTCGTTTCATTGTCTGTCCTCCATGGAATACATTTCAATCTATATTCACGCGCTCAAATTGCGAGAGTCCAGGCACCTCTTTTCAAGTCTGCGTGAATTAGATTTCGCTCATCGTGCAGCCTTCCCTCGCTTTTGCTGTTATGATCGCCTAAGAGAGCGCGATGAAATTCCTCGATCAGACCAAGATTTATGTCAAAGCCGGCCATGGCGGAAATGGGTGCGCCTCTTTCCGGCGCGAAGCGTATGTCGAATTCGGCGGCCCCGATGGCGGCGATGGGGGTCGCGGCGGACATGTTTATGTCGAAGCGGTCGAAGGACTGAATACGCTCATCGACTACCGCTATCAGCAACACCATAAAGCCGAGCGCGG
>JBCBGJ010000339.1:0-3271 GCA_038526925.1 Pseudomonadota bacterium | reverse complement strand
GGGCGGCCACGCTCAGCACCGCGATGTGCTGGACCCAGACGAACAAGAGCACCGAGCCGAAGAGCCAGACCATCGCGTACATGATGGGCAAGCCCAAAAGCTTGGGCGGGCGCACGAGGCCCAGAAAGAGAGGCGCGCGCTCAGCCACCGGCGAATACCGCGGCAACAATGGTGGGGGCGGCCGCAACACCGGCGATGCCGACTAGCACCCAGAGTGCCTGGCGCAGATCGATGATGTTGAAGAACCAGCTCAAGAAAACGCCCAGCACGGCCAGCGTCGCGATCACGACACCGAGCGGTCCGGTCAGCGCATCGACGATGCCCTGCAACAGGCTCTGGATCGGGGAGAGATCGATGCTTTGAGCAAGGGCCGGTTCGGCAACGAGCAGGAAAAGCGCCAAAGAGGCGACGAATAGGTTTGAAATCTGTCTCATGAATTTGATCCTTCCAATCGGGCCACGACGGCCATGACACGGGCCACATGGTTTTGGGTTTCTCGGTAGGGGGGAATGCCGCCGTACTGGCGCACCGCATCCGGTCCGGCGTTGTAGGCCGCGAGGGCAAGACGCGGATCGCCAAACGTGTTCAGCATCATCGCAAGATAGCGGGCGGACCCGTCGAGGTTCTGCAGCGGATCACGCGGGTCAACGCCGAGGTCCCGCGCCGTCGCGGGCATCAATTGACCAAGGCCAATGGCGCCAGCGCTCGAGACCGCATCCTGCCGATAGGCGCTCTCCACCTCGATATTGGCGCGGTAGAGGGTTAGCCAATCTCTGACTGAAAGGTCCGCCCCGCGCAGCCCAGGATGACCTGCATAGCGAAGCGCGGTGGCCTCGATGGCAGAAAGCACGTCGGAACGGGGCAGGACAGCGGGCCGCGCAATTGTGGCAACTTGGATTTCGTCTGGCCCAAGGTCGCTCTCGCCGACGATAGCCATCTCATCAGCAGCGGACCCCTGGCCAATGCCGTCATTGTAGTTGCGGGCAAAGCTGTCCTGGGAGCTGGATGGCGTCAGAGAGCCATCGCTCTCCATCACCAGCACCATTTGTGCAAATGCGGGCGCGGGCAGGAAGCCAAGGAGAACTAGGCTAGTTGCGACTGTCCTTGTCGCTGGCAGCCAGCTTGTGCGCGGTGCGCTGGCCTTCTTCGAGCGGCACATCGGCATGGGAGAAACCGATGCCGAGGAGGAAGGACACCACACCTGTGATGGTCTTGAACTCGCGGATCTTGATGTCGTTATAGGTCGTCCGGGTGCGGGCGGTAACCAGCAGCTTTTCCACGCCCTCGTCAGAGACAACACGCATGATCCAGACCCCATAATAACTCGGGCCCTTCTTATGTGCCGACTCTTGGCACAGGATTTCAGCGCTATAGCCGCTTTCCACGAGTTCGCGGAACCTGGCTTCCGTAACCACATTTGGTGCTTCGATGTCCCAGTTCATGGCCCGGCTCACGCTTTCTTCAAACACGCAACAACCGGGCATTCCCACTTGAAGCCCAGAGTTACGATAGTATATTATTAATCGCAAGATATATTGCGACAGATACGGCTGTATCTCGGTTACACAAACACTAGGCACGGCCGATGGCGTCTATCAAGGAAAATGGGGGTTTCAGAAACCTGCGGTTGAGGCGATGGGTGACGATGCAGGCTTTGGCCTTGCTGATGCTCGTTCCGGTCGCAAGCCGAGCGGGAACCTGTCTCGCTCCGGTACGACCTTTCGTTCCAAGCGATTCGCAAGCAGCCCAGGACTATGCCGATATCATCAAGCGGGACTTCGAGGTCTACATCACGGACCTTCAGGGCTACTTCCGCTGCCTCGAGCGGGAGCGTGCGCGTGTTTTCAAAGAAGCGCGTGAGGCTAGTCAGAATTACGGTCGGTTTCTGGAACTTTTGGCCAACTAATGGCCTACCGGGCTTTCAAAAGCGCCTTTGCTTTTACCTCACGTCTTCAGATCGAGACGAGGCTTCGATCGGATGCAAGTCTTGGCCTATTGGTTCTCATTAAAATAGTGCGTCCGCTTTATATCTTGACCGCTGTGCGTTTGGCTTCCTTTGACGAACGCGATCTTTCTTCGTGCCTTAGAGTAAGACACGGTCCCGATCTATCACTTCGCAGCTAAATGCGAGAAACCGTCCATCATCATTACCGACAATTGGTCCAAGTCGCTGCGGTGAAAACCCCATCGACTTTGCCAGACGCAAAAAAGCAGGGGGTCCTAAAAATAAACAGGTTTTGGCGCACCGACGTCGCAGAAAATTGTTTGCCTCGAACAGAACATGCTTTGCAGCATTCGTTTTTGGCTTAGAGACAAGCCTCGTTAATTCCCAGATCGAAGCGCTTTTAGGAGGATTTTCGTAGCAAAGATTTGAGGGCATGCCGTCTAGATGTCCTTCATGGGCATCGTTGATCATATAGGTGTACTTGAGACGCCCGGTTCCGATGGACGAGTCCGTCGGCAACAGACGAGCCCCAGCGACGATTTCATGGCCTTCGTGGACGATGATATAGACCGCTTTGAAAGTGTCATATTGCTCAAACTCAAGGTCAGAAACCTCGACGAGGGACCATGCCATATCATCGATAAAAACCTGTTTTCTGAGCTCCAAGAATCCGCGCACTAGATCGTATCGTCCAAAATCACGTGGCAGCTCTATGACTGTGGTTTCCAAGGGGCATTACTCTTTCTTGAAGAAGTTGAGATGCTGCATTGGTACGATGACGTTTTCGTCGGGTTTCCGCGCGAGACCCAGAAAGTGACGCATCTTGCGGTTTTGGCTTACCAGCCACAATCCGTGCGTTGTCACTTCAACTTCCACAACGTCTTCGATCGCATAATTGGGGAAATACTTTTTCAAAGTATCTACCATGTCAGGCGTAAACTCCGCTACAGCTTTGACGCGAATTTGTCTCACTTTTTAACACCTTTAGATTGCGTTTCGCCATTACCAATCATATTCGTTGATCAATCAATCCCAGTGCCCATTGGGCATGTCCCAAAAGCCACTTTTCGCCCTCAGCTTTTTTAGGAGGAGCACAACCGATGCTTGATAAAATTATCCCAAACTTTAACGCAGAACTCGTTTCACTTCGTGGCATTGCTCCCTCCGGCTTCATTGTCGCATTCAACATGACGTTTCGCGGCCCTGAATACATGCACAGTGAATATCCTGAGGCATGGAGAGCAGAGTATGAGGACCGCAATTATTTTGCGGGCGATCCGGTTCTTGTCTGGACTATTGCGAATTCTGGAACACGAAGATGGTCGG
>JBCBGJ010000338.1:0-3294 GCA_038526925.1 Pseudomonadota bacterium | reverse complement strand
TGGATTTGACGGATCGTGGGCACCTGGCGAGGCGGGTGCAAAAGAACGACTCGCTGCTTTCTTACGCAAATCTGTCTCCGCCTATAATGAAGATCGTAATCGACCCGACCTCGAAAAAGGTACGTCGGGCCTGTCGCCGCATTTGGCATTCGGTGAAATCTCACCAAGCCAAATCTGGCGCGCGACCAAGTCCAAAATGGACGCTGGCGAGGTTGATGAGAATGGCGCACACACGTTTCTGTCCGAAGTCGTGTGGAGAGATTTCGCTTACGTCCTCCTCTATCACAATCCGCACCTCGCGACCGAGAATTTCAAACCTGATTTCAATCTCATGCCGTGGCGTGATGAAGAAGCGGATCTCACCGCTTGGCAAAAGGGTCTCACAGGGTACCCAATCGTCGATGCCGGTATGCGCCAGCTTTGGCATACGGGCTGGATGCACAATCGAGTGCGGATGATCGTTGCGAGCTTCCTGACCAAACATCTTCTCATTCATTGGCAACATGGAGAAGACTGGTTTTGGGATACGCTCGTTGACGCGGATCCAGCGTCGAATAGCGCAAGCTGGCAGTGGACCGCAGGATCTGGCGCTGATGCCGCGCCCTATTTCCGCGTCTTCAATCCAATCACCCAAGGTGAGAAGTTTGATGAGAGCGGAGACTATGTCCGCAAATGGTGCCCGGAACTCGCAGAGTTACCACGGAAATATCTCTATCAGCCATGGGAAGCCGGTCCCCTTATCTTGCATCAGGCTGGGATCAAGCTTGGCGAGACTTATCCAGAACCAATTGTTGATCACAAATCCGGGCGCCAACGCGCGCTCGACGCCTATGAGACCCTCAAAGAAAGACGAGATGCGGCATGAAACGGATAGCTATTATCGGATCTGGGATCTCAGGCCTCGGCGCAGCGTACGCTCTAAAAGACACCGCCGACATCACCGTCTATGAAGCAAATGACCGAGCAGGCGGACACGCTCATACGATGGATGTCGACTATGACGGCACACCCATCAGCGTAGATGTTGGGTTCATTGTCTACAACGCCCTGAACTATCCGAACCTAATTGGCTTCTTCGATGCGTTAGGCGTTGAGACTGAGGCAAGCGATATGAGCTTTGCAGTATCCAATCCGGATGGCTATGAGTGGGCCTCGACCTTGAACGGCATCTTTGCGCAACGGCGAAACTTGTTTCGGCCGAAATTCCATAGGTTCTGGCGCACGATTCTGAAGTTCAATGACCTGGCCCGCGAGGAACTGCACGCCGGCAAGATCCAGGACGTGTCGCTGGGTTCCTGGCTTAGCAAACATGGATATGATCAGGATTTCCTGGACAATTACATTCTCCCGATGGGCGGCGCGATTTGGTCGACGCCCGAAGCAGAGATGATGGACTACCCGGCCATCAGCTTCTTCCAATTCTTCGAAAACCATCGCCTTATGCACAAAGAGCGCCCGAAATGGCGAACTGTGACCGGGGGGTCTCGGAACTATGTCTCGAAAGTTTCGGACCTGCTGGGTGACCGTCTCAAACTGGGGACCGCGATCCAGTCAATCCGCCCGTTTGGCGATAAGGTCCGCGTCGATCTGAACAATGGCCCGACATCGGTTTATGACGATGTGATCCTGGCAACCCATTCGGACACAGCGCTCGCCCTGCTGGACCCGGCCTTCGAAAGCAAAAACTTCCTCCTTCGATCCGTTCGTTACCGTCCAAACACAATCTACCTGCACAGAGATGAGAGCCTCATGCCGAAGAAGAAGGCGGCCTGGGCGAGCTGGAATGTGATGAAGCAGAACACCCCAGAGATGTGCCTCACATACTGGATGAACAAGCTTCAGAACCTGCCTGAAGACAAGCCGCTCTTCGTCACGCTAAACCCAGAAACGCCCCCAGCAGCCGACCTTACCTTTGCGACGATGGAGAAAGCCCATCCGCAGTTTGATGCCCCGGCCGAAGCGGCTGTTCGGGCTCTAAAGCGCGAGCAAGGGCAGGACAAAATTTGGCTCGCGGGCGCCTGGATGGGCAGCGGCTTCCATGAGGATGGACTCAAGTCAGGTTTGTCATGCGCCTTGTCTTTGGGTGGTCGGGTTCCTTGGACGGCCGAGGACGTCGAAATTGCATCAGCCATGACGAATGCGCCAAAAACTGATAAAATAGCGCTCGGAGCCCTTTAATTGTGACGGAGCAGCCAGCCCTTTCCATCCTCAAAGGACATACCGTTCATCAACGGTCGATACCGTTCGTGCATCGGTTTAAGTATGGGCTGGCCCTAATTGATATTGATATCGACCGGTTAGACGAAGCCGGCGCGCAAAGCGCTTTATTCTCAATCGATCGCACAAGCCTGTTCTCGTTCAATCGAAAAGATCACGGCGCCCGCCAAAATGGGCCATTGCGCCCGTGGGCTGAGGCACAGTTCCAGAATGCAGGTATAGACTTAGATGGAGGCGCCATCCGCCTCATCACCTTCCCGCGGCACGCTTTCTATAAGTTCGCCCCGATCTCCTTATGGCTTGGTCATGGCCCAGACGGCGCACTCAAAGGGATCCTCTACGAGGTGAACAACACATTTGGAGAAACCCACACTTATGTCGCCGCAACGCCCGAAACGGTTCGCCATCAGCATGGCACCGATAAAGCGTTTCACGTCTCGCCCTTCTTCGACGTTTCTGGAACCTATGAATTCACGCTGAAGCGTAGCGATGAGCAGCTTAGCTTGGTCGTCGCGACCAAGACCAAGTCTGGTCAATCGCACGTCGCAACGATTTCGGCGAAATCTTCTCCCGCCACCAGCGCAGCCTTTATTGGGGTCGCGCTCACTAAACCGTTCTCAACGCTTGGGGTGACGGCTGCGATCCACTGGCAGGCGCTCAAGCTTTGGCTGAAGGGCGCAAAATATCATTCAAAACCAAAGCAATCACCAGTGCGTACAACAATTGCAACATCAAGAAGTGCTGCCCCGAAAACAGCACCAATTCCGGAGACGACAGCATGAGCTTCACCACACTTGATCACGACATTGAGCAGCAATCAAACCTGATCCATGCCTCTTCGGAAACCCTTCGAAGGCTTTCTGGGATTCCAGCGGGCTTTAGGCTCGCAGGGATGATGGTGCTTCGGGCGAAGCGTGGAACAATCAGATTTGACCTGCCAGATGGCCGCCAGGTTCTGTTCGACCATGGCGAGCCTGGTCCAAACGCTGTTGTACAGGTCCACAATTTCGATTTCGCCAAAAGAGCCATCGCGGGCGGCGATGTCGGGTTCGCTGAAAGCTACATGGATCAAGAATG
>JBCBGJ010000337.1:0-3298 GCA_038526925.1 Pseudomonadota bacterium | reverse complement strand
CGCTCACGTAGGTGCAGACGTAACCGCCGATGATGTGAGTGGCAACCGCCGTATTGACTTTGTACTAACACAGGGTACAACAATTGGAGTTCACCACAACCCCCACCTGTGCGAGTGACGGTACAGCTACCATCGCTACCACCGACCTCCCCGCCCGCTGCGGATAGGGTAGCAGTTACATTGACGGTTTCGCCCGTGCGAGGTAGCCCCGCAAATTCTACGGAGGCGTTAGTTTGTCCTTCCTGTAATATCACCCCTTGCTGTACCGTTGTTGTACCCTTGCATTCGGCAATCTCGCGAGTGATGGTGGAGATACGCTAAGCAAAATTCTCTCAGACATCAATACGAACGCGAATGGGATTGCGGGGCTGAGGCAGTCATTATCGTCGACGCCTTCGACCCCAACGCCAACGCCAACTCCGACGCCTACTCCAACGCCAACACCATCCACTGGCACAGCGGTTCAAGACAAAGCGATTGCTGACAACACGACCGCAATCGGGGCGAACACGCAGGAAATCTCGGCCGTCAAATCTGTGGCGAACGAGAATCAGGAACGTGTGGCACGGGCTGAAGCGACCTTGGACATTAACAGTGCCGCCATTCGCCAGAACACCCAGCAGGTCAGCCTGATGAACTCCCGGTTTGAAGCGATTGGTCTGCAGCTGGATGCGTTGGCGCAGCAAGTCTCAAGCAATACTGAGCAGATCCAGGAGAATACGGCCGGTATCGCAATCGCGAACGCCATGGCCGGGACGTCTTGGCTGCAAGCCAATGAGACGCACGCCTTCACCGCAAATTGGGGGTATTACAACAACTCTAGCGCCTTCGCGCTCAGCGCCACACAGCGTCTGGATCAGAACTGGTCGGCGAATATGGGCATCGGTGTCTCCACCGATGAAGGTAAAGTCGGCGCCCGCGCAGGCATCCGTTACGGCTGGTAATCCGGTAAGACAAAAGCGCTGATGCATTCGGCCAGCGCTTTTCACACCTATCATATGAAGAAGGCCGCCTCTCGAGGGAAAGAGGCGGCCTTTTCTATGAGTGAGCAATGAACCCTAGTGGCGGCTGCTCAAACGAACGCGGCGACGACGGCGTTTATCCAACATGGTCGGGCCTGTTTCATCGTGGGTTTCAGACGCTGGGGCTTTGATCTGGGCAATCGATTTCGCAATATAGACAGCGTTGATCTCTGTTGCCGGGAGGGTGTTGCGAGGCACCGCGATTTGGGCTGGCTCTGTTTCGCGGACTTGCGGGTTCATTGTTTCATTCTTTCATAAATTCAGGGGGTTAGCCTGATCAACGGGGGTTAAAGTCATTGGTTTGTTTCCGTCGATGAAGGCTAATTGGGAAGATCCTTATTGTTTTTCAATAAACACATATCGTTTTTCGGCAATTAATTTCGAAAATCGTTTAAATACAGCAACATAGAGCGCACGATTTTTGACGCTAAAACCTTGTTTCAGGGAATAAGACGGGAAATTGCGCGCTGAATCTCGCTGCAAACCCCTGGTCAGAGACGTCAGAATGATCAATTCTCATTGAAAGACGCGCCCGTCAGCGAATGCGGGCCCAACTGGGAGGCCATGATGAAACGAGACATCGACCTAGATCTAAAGCGACGCGCACAAAGAGTTCTGCCAAATGGCGTTTATGGACACGAGTCCACGCTGCTGCTCCCGGAGAGCTATCCGCAGTTCTTCAGCAAAGCCGAAGGCGCATACTTATGGGATGCGGACGGAAACAAATATCTCGACTTTATGTGCGCCTATGGACCGAACCTGCTGGGCTATGCCGACGCGCGTGTAAACGAGGTCGCGGTCGCGCAACTCGCGAAAGGGGACGCGATGACCGGCCCCTCGCCTTCTATGGTCGAGCTCGCCGAAGTGATGACGGACATGGTGAGCCATGCCGACTGGGCGATGTTTTGCAAGAACGGAACGGATGCCACCACAATGGCAAAAACCATTGCCCGCGCCCAAACCGGCAAACGCGTTATCCTCGTTGCCGCCGGCGCTTATCACGGCGCTGCGCCTTGGTGTACGCCGAGGCCTGCCGGCGTCATCGATGAAGATCGCGCGCATATCCGAATGTATGAGTATAATAGCGTGGACAGTCTCGAAGCAGCCGTCGCAGAGGCCGGGGATGATCTTGCAGGCGTGTTCGCGGCTCCATTCAAACATGATGCGTTTACGGATCAGGCCCTGCCCGACCCAACCTATGCCAAGCGGGCGCGCGAGCTTTGCGATCAAACAGGCGCCCTGTTGATCGTCGATGATATTCGCGCCGGCTTCCGCTTGACCCGCGATTGCAGTTGGGAACTGATGGGCGTGCGGCCGGACCTCAGCACTTGGGGGAAGAGTTTCGCAAATGGATTGCCGATCTCCGCTTTGCTCGGATCAGACAGTGCCCGGGAAGGCGCAGGCTCGATCTATGCGACAGGATCATTCTGGTTCTCAGCTGTACCCATGGTCGCCGCCCTCAAAACACTGCAAATCCTCAAGGAGTCGGATTATCTCGAACACATGGTTGCGCTCGGCGAGAAGCTCCGCGCTGGATTGAGCGATGCCGCAGCGCAGGCCGAGATCGGATTCCGGCAAACAGGCCCGGTTCAGATGCCGCTCTTTCTATTCGACGATGATCCCGATTTCCGGACGGGCTTCGCCTGGTCTGAGGCGATGCTCCGACGCGGGATCTATGTTCACCCATGGCACAATATGTTCCTCTGCCAAGCGATGACCGCTGCAGACATAGACATGACCATCGCCGCCGCACATGAGGCATTCGCTGAGGTGAAACTGGCCCGCGCCAAGCTGGAGCCGCACCCTGTGGTCGCGGCAATGTTCGCAGCCATGGCGGCTGAATAGCAAACTCACAAAGAAAAATGGGGCAGCCAAATGACTGCCCCAGTTAGAGGAATACGCAATTTTAGAGGGGGTCTAGAATCGCGTTCTCAAGGTCACACCGTAAGTGGCGGGATCCTGAGTGAATTGACCGCGTGCGCGATTGCCTTCGCCGCCGCGCAGCGGAATGTTAAAGGTCACGTTCTTGGTAATCTCGTCCGTGACGTTTCGGCCCCAAATTTCAACGGTCCAACGATCGTCCGGAGACGAAACACCGAACCGCAGGTTGACCTTCGTGTTTGAGTCCTGAATGTCGCCTGGCAGCAGCACATCCGTCAGAAGCTCTGTCGGCTGTGTACTTGTCCGACGATCAGACTCGTAGCGAAGGTTGGCGTTTGCGAACCAGTTGAAGTTCTCAAAAGTCGACTCGTAAGTCGCACCAGCCACGATCACGT
>JBCBGJ010000336.1:0-3302 GCA_038526925.1 Pseudomonadota bacterium | reverse complement strand
GCCAACAAAAAATGGGCTTACCGGGACTTGGCGACGAGCTGTTTGAATTTTTGAATGCGAACCAACGCGTAGGGAATAGAACGCCGCCCGTCTACGGAGCGAGAGGGGTTTCCAGCTCCGAAATGGCATCTATTTCAGGTCAACTGGAAATTACTCTACCTTCCGATTTTAAGTTCCTGTTTGAGAATGTAAGTGACCCAGATGAAGTTTTGTTTCCGTGGTCCAAATTCAGGCTTGAAGACTACCGCAAGAGTATCGAAAGGGTTTGGTCGGGGATCGCATTCGATATTGAGCATAATACGGTATGGTTAAAACGTTGGGGAGATAAGCCCGGCACGCTTGCCGAAGCACGGGAGATAGCCCAACGCGATTTCCTGAATTGGCCAAAACTCTTGCCTATTTATGGTAGTAGATTTCTTCCGGCTGAGCCCTCGCTCGCAGACAACCCGGTATTCTCAATCGTACAAACCGACATAATCTACTACGGCATGAATTTGGGTGACTATCTTGTGCGGGAATTTTGCCCGCCTCGTACTCCATCAGATTGGGTATTGGCGCGTAGAATACCAATCTGGAGTGATTTCGCCGAATCGACTGATGGCTTTAACACACGCTGATCGAGCATGAGCGTCGATCATTTTCAGCAAGCTAGGTCGAGATAGCACTCAAATGTCCGCCTCTGACCCAAAGCGGACGTCCGCCATCGGCGTCAAAGCGTTCGGCTGATCGGCGACGGACCGGACGCGCGAGCCGGCTTAGCGTGCCGCGCGTTTCAGCCGGTTCAGCGCTTCGTCCAAAGCCGAGAGGTAGCGCGAACGATCGGCTTTGGAAAAGGGCGCGGCGCCGCCGACTTGATCGCCGCCCGCCCGCAAATCCGCCATGATGGCACGGGTTGCGATCGCGCCACCAATCGAGTTTTCGGTAAACGGCTTGCCATTCGGACCGAGCGCGATTGAGCCTTCTTTCAGGGCGCGCTCTGCTAAAAGGATATCCGCAGTCACCACGACGCTCGAGGCGGTCGCAAGCTCAACCACATGGTCGTCGGCAGCGTCAAAACCATCGCTCACGGTGACGTGTTTGATCAGTGGATGCGATGGCACGCGCAGGAAACTGTTGCTGACCAAAGTCACCGGCACCTGATGACGCAAAGCGACTTTATAAGTCTCGTCTTTGACGGGACAGGCGTCCGCGTCGATCAGGATTTGGATCAGCTCCGCCACTATTTATAGAGGCACCAGCGCATGATCGCCTTTTGCGCGTGCAAGCGGTTTTCCGCTTCGTCCCAGACCAGAGAGCTTGGCCCGTCGATCACGTCGGCGTCCACTTCTTCGCCGCGGTGGGCCGGCAGACAGTGCAGGAACTTTGCGCCGCCTTGGGCGAGACCCATCAACTCGTCTGTCACAGCGTATGTGTCGAGCTCCGCCAAACGTTCGGCGCCGTCTTTGTCACCCATCGAGACGAAGGTGTCGGTGATCACAACATCGGCGCCGGCAACGGCTTCTTCGGCTGTATCATAGAGGTCGATGCGACCTTGGAGCTGGCGCGCGATCTCGACATCTTCTTCATCAGGCGCGAACCGGTCTGGCGTCCCGATCGCGAGTGAAAATCCAAATTTAGGCGCGGCGTGCAGAAAGCTGGAGCAAACGTTGTTTCCATCACCAACCCAAGCGAGACGAGCGCCTTTCAGATCAACACCGCTCTCTTCAAGCGTCATTAGGTCCGCCATAATCTGACAAGGGTGCGAGCGATCGGTCAGGCCATTGATCACCGGCACGGAGGCGGCTTCCGCAAACACTTCTAGATCGCTGTGATTATTGGCGCGTAGCATCACCATATCGACATAGCGACTGAGCACGCGGGCAGTGTCTTCCACAGTCTCCCCGCGGCCAAGCTGCATGTCAGAGGCGGTCGCAATAATTGAGTCGCCGCCGAGCTGGCGCATTGCAGCTTCAAAGCTGAACCGTGTTCGGGTCGAGTTCTTCTCGAAAATCATCGCCATCGTATGGCCTTCGAGAGGCGCATCGGCATCCGTTTTACCTTTCGGCCAGCCCTGACGCGCGCGTTTCATCGCATGGGCTTGGTCCATGATGGCGCGCAGTTCGCTCGCCTCAAGCTGCCATAGATCGATGAAGTGCCGATACGTCATTTTCGCCTCCGGAATCTCGGAAAAGCGGCGCTCTTAACCTATTTCCGCGCTCAGCGCCACTCAAACATGGATCATGCGTGATCTGCAGAAATGGCGGTCGTTTTATCCTACTGGCGCGACTGAAAATGAACTGGCGAACCGCGTCTAACTCAAGTAGAGGCAGAAACGTTATTTCTTGGCTTTGCGAAAAGGGTTGAGGCACATGGATCGAGTATTGATTATTGGCGCTGGCGCCGCGGGGTCTGTTGTCGCGCAGAAATGCGCCATGGATCGCGAGACATTCAAACAAATCACCTTGGCCTCACGCCGTCTGGTCTCATGTGAGAAAGTCGCGGCGCTGTGTGAATCACCGATCGAGATTGCGCAAGTCGACGCAGACAATGTCGACGAGACAGTCGCCCTGATTGAGAAAGTGAAGCCAGACCTCGTGATCAATATGGCTCTGCCCTATCAGGACCTGCCGATCATGGATGCCTGCCTCGCCACCAAGACCCATTATATGGACACCGCGAACTATGAACCGCGCGATGTCGCGAAGTTCGAGTATCACTGGCAATGGGCGTATCAGGACCGCTTCAAAGAGGCGGGCCTCACAGCGATCCTCGGTTGTGGCTTCGATCCAGGCTGCACCAATATTTACTGCGCCTATGCGCAGCAAGAAGGCCTGTTCGACGAGATCGAATATATCGACATTGTCGACTGTAATGCGGGCGATCACGGCAAGACGTTCGCGACCAATTTCAATCCCGAGATCAATCTGCGCGAAGTCACGCAAGACGGGCGGTACTGGAAAGACGGCGAGTGGATCGAAATCCCAGCGCTCTCAGTCCGCACCATGATCGATTATCCCGAAGTTGGTCCGCAAATGTCCTACCTCATCTATCACGAGGAAGAGGAAAGCCTGGTCAAACATATCAAAGGCCTGAAACAGATCCGCTTTTGGATGACCTTTGGCGATGAATACATCAAGCATTTGGACGTGTTCAAATCGATTGGCTTGATTGGTCTTGAACCGATCAAACACAAAGGCATGGACGTAATCCCAATGGAGTTCCTGAAAGACCTCCTGCCTGTGCCAAGCACGCTGGCAGAGGGCTATACTGGCAAAACGTCCATCGGCGTCATCTTGCGCGGCACCAAAGATGGCCAACCGGTC
>JBCBGJ010000335.1:0-3307 GCA_038526925.1 Pseudomonadota bacterium | reverse complement strand
ACACGTTTAACGTCCAACACAAAGTCGCTGTTGGCAAAAATTGATGTGTGTCCTCTTGGGCCTTTGGATTCATCCTTCCCCAGATGGTGCACAAACATAACCGTGGCGTTGCATTCGCGCGCAATGGTTTGGCAACCACGAATGAAGTCCGCCGCTTCATCGCTATTTTCTTTTCCGCTGAAGTTAGCGCTCATCGTATCCACGACGACAAAGAGGTGCTTTTCGATGGGAGTGATCCGACGAACACCGTTGACCAATGCACGAACGACCTTCGGATCATTCAAGTACCGCGGTTCTGGCAGAGCGTGAAACTCTACATCAAAAAAGTGCAAGTCGTTGTGTGCTAGAAACGCCTGATACCTGGCGGGTAAATCGGCCTGCCCTTCGCCAGCAATATAAAGAACCTCTGCCTGTTCTGCTCTAGCACCAGGATAAGGCGCGAGGCCTGCCGCCAAGCTCCAGGCTAGGTTCATTGCTATGAACGACTTGAACGTTTGCGACGGTCCCACGAGCGCTCCAACTGCGCCTTTCAGAATGAGCCCTTCAACCAGGTACGTCGGCGGCTTCGAGTTTAACAACTCTCCGCAATAAACGAACGGGGACGGCTCACGAACGATCTCTCCATCATCACCTGGCCCAGTTTGCGTCTCGCCAAGATCGTTGCTGCCAGGGTCGAATTCACCGGATTCGCGATCCAGAAAATCTATGGCTTTCATCCAAGAGATTTGGAGTTGTTGTTCCAGTCGGCCTTGCGCCAAAAAACGCGCACCCGCGCCGCCCAACTCCCCTTGATAATCAGCCTTACCAGTTTCATTTTGTAAAGCTTCGAAGGCGGATAGAACTGAGTTGTAAGACTTACCCCTCGATACCGCCCACGTCACAGCGCTTTGAAAGTCGTCCGAACCATCGCTCGTCGCGGCGCCGGTAAAATAGTCCAAAACGCGACCAGAAAGGTCTTCGACTTCGAATTCATCACCGTCATTCGGATCGATAGTTTCTTCAAACCGCGCTTCCAAATTGCTTGCTGTATGGGTTTTAAATTTCGGGGCTGGTAGATGTCTCAGCAGGTCGTCGGGATCATAGGCATGTGCGTGATCTTCCTGGTGTATCCACTCTGCCTTTAGTCCCGTCTTCCGGTTTATAGAACCAGGCCAACGCGCGATCCGGTCGGCATTAGAACACGTGTCGACGTTGGCTGGGACCTTCAACACTTCAAGAAGGTCTTCGATATGCTGTTCAAGCCGCCGATTTAGGTCCTGGATTTCATTTGCGGGAAGACAAATGTCCAGACGCCAGAACATCCAAACGCCACGACCCGAGAACAGAATGCAGCTTGGCGGAAGGTCGGTTACTTCCAAAACCTTGCATACTTCATCAGCAAAACGCGCAGTGATCTCCCTGCGTTCTTCTTCGGTTAGATTGAGCAAATCCGCGACAATCTCTGGTGGTGGATCAATATCGACCCATGCATACCAAGACCCAATTACATCTTCTTGCTTTGCTTTGCCTTTGGTCCCTGGTTTTAGTTCTGCGATGTGTCCGTATTGGTTGCCATTGAACTCAACAATGTATGATTTCGCCATCGGCATTTGGGGGCGAAATTTTGTGTCAGTAATCGGCATGGTTTAGCTCCTTTCAGCGATAACAGATGACGCTGAAAACGCCGCAAGGCTGACGCCAAAATCGCGCAGAAATAGCTAAGCGGTCACTTGATGGGATGAAGCGAACACCAAATTCAAGGTACACATCGAGGTACACACGCGGAATAAAGTCACGTTTGCGTCAGAAAAATAGTCGTGTTATATCAATCGGGTAGAAAGATAGAAAGGAGAGCTGGGAGTCCTACTCGCGGAGCCAGCGCTCTCAAGATCATCAGAAGACACGCTACGCGGTGAGCGTTTGGCTTAGCGCCTTGCGCCACCCGTCTAACAACGTATCCCGCGCCGCACGATCCATGTTTGGTTCGAAACGCGTGCCCGGTGCTTTTCTGTTTGCCCACTCATCTGCCTGGACCCATCCGAGCTGCATGCCCGCGAGCGCCGCTGCGCCTAGCGCCGTCATTTCCATGAAGTCTGGGCGCTCTACGGGGCGGTCACAGATGTCTGCAATGAATTGCATCAACCAATCATTCGCCGCCATGCCCCCATCAACGCGCAGTAGGTCGACATCCGCGCCATCCGCCGCAAACGCCTCCAAGAGGTCGTTTGTTTGGTAGGCCGCGGCCTCTAGTCCAGCCCGAACAATGTGATCGGCCCGCGCGGCGCGCGTCAGACCGGTAATTGTGCCGCGCGCATTCGCATCCCAATGCGGCGCGCCAAGCCCGGTAAAGGCCGGCACCAAATAAACCCCTGCATTGTCGCTCAGCTCAGCTGCTTTCCCTTGGCTCTCGGCCGCATCTGAGATCAGCCCAAGCTCATCGCGCAGCCACTGGATCACCGTACCCGCGTTGAAGATCGCACCCTCGATCGCATAGGCCTCACCGCCGCCTTCGATTGCGTAACCGAGCGTCCCCAAAAGGCGGTTCGCCGATTTGGGCGCCTCGTGTCCCGTATTCGCGACCAGGAAAGCTCCAGTCCCGTAGGTGATTTTCGCTGTGCCCGGCGCCAAACACGCTTGCCCCACCAAAGCGGCTTGCTGATCCCCGATTGCGGATAGAATTGGGATCGGGCGGCCAAACCACTCCGCATCCGTCTCCCCAAAAAGAGCGCCGCTTGGTTTCACATCCGGAAGGAGGTTCATGGGAACATCCAACATGTCGGCCATTGTCTCTGACCAGGTCGCTTCGGGGTCCAAGTTTAATGGGTAAATCAGAGTTCGGGATGCATTTGTCACATCCGTGGCGTGCGCCCTACCCTTTGTCAGCTGCCAGATGAGATATGTATCAACCGTCCCAAAGGCGAGCTTTCCCGCCGCCGCATCAGCGCGCGCGCCTTCCACATTATTGAGCAACCAAGAGATCTTGGTCCCGGAAAAGTAAGGATCAATCAGCAATCCTGTTTCGGCTTGAACTTGCTCCTCCAAGCCTCTTTCTTTCAGGACATCGCATACGGACGCCGTCCGCCGGTCTTGCCAGATGATAGCCGGCGCGATCGGAACGCCCGTTTCCCGATTCCAAACCAGAGTTGTTTCTCGTTGGTTTGTGATCCCTATTCCTGCAATGCGGTCCACGCCGCCAGCATCAGCTATCGCTTGCCGGCAGACTTTCCGCGTCTTCGCCCATATTTCGAGACCATCCTGCTCAACCCAGCCATCTGCGGGGTATGATAGCCCAACCTCTTCCTGGGCCTGCGAGACGGGCTTCAGCGTG
>JBCBGJ010000334.1:0-3311 GCA_038526925.1 Pseudomonadota bacterium | reverse complement strand
GGCCAATCCACCGCGATGACGCGCCATAATGTGTTTCACAATAGCAAGGCCGAGACCGGTGCCTTCAATCTTCCCGCCGCGGCTCTCATCGACGCGATAAAATCTCTCTCCCAAGCGCGGCAGGTGCTCTTCTGAGATGCCTTCACCATCATCGGTTACCCGCACCCATAAGGCTGGCGCTCCGGACGCAGCGTAGGGCTGCAGGAGAAGCGATCTTTTCGCATCGCCGGATTGCCGGCTGCAAGCTGTGGCAGCGTCCGCCATTGTCGCTGCTGACCCAATAAGGATCTGAACTTCGCCGCCGCGCCGTGCATATTTGATCGCATTGCTCGCTAGGTTTTGGATGACCTGAGCAATTTCATCATCGTCTGCGATCGTGTGAATGAGATGATCGGGCGCATCAAAGTGAAGCTTTATCCCAGCTTCCTCGGCAATGGGCACGAGGCCGGAGCTTGTGGTGCGAGCCAAATCTACAAATTCGATCTGCGTGCTAGGCGCGCGATGCTCGCTAAACTCAATGCGAGACAGCGATAGCAAATCGGCGACGAGTCGCTTCATTCGCTCGGTTTGCTGCGCCATGATGTTCAGGAACCCGTCCCAGGCATCCTTGTCGTCTTTCGCGGGGCCGCGCATCGTTTCAATGAAGCCGCCGATTGCCGTGAGCGGCGTGCGCAGCTCATGGCTCGCATTGGCGAGAAAGTCTGCGCGTGCTTTCTCGGCGCGGCGGACAGCTGTCAGGTCCTCAAAAACAGCCAAGACGGACCCTGTCTCCGGCCCCGGCCGTACGTGTGACATCCAAACTTCTGCGTCGCCATGCTGGGTGAATTCGACGCGCTCATTCGCGCCATCGGCAGAGACGCGCTCAATCGCGGCCAGTAAGTCAGGCTGCCTGAGCAACGCTGCAGGCACACGCGTCGCCGTCTCATCGAGGCGAAATAGGCTTCGAGCATGCCGGTTGACCGAGGAAAGTTGGCCTTGAGGGGAGACCAGTAAAGCCGGCAAAGGGAGAGCCGCAATGAAGGACTCAATCGCGGTATCTTCGGTGGCGGCGGTTTCGGACTGTGATGGCTCTAATACTTCAGCGGCCCGAATTTTTTGAGCGGCTGGTGCGGACCCCACATAAAAGGCAAGGGCGCCTGCGGTCATTACGATCGCACCAGTGATCCCTTCTACTAGACCAACCGCGCCGGTAAGGAACAATAGCGCGAGGACGCCCACACCTCCTGAGGTGAGAACGAAAAAGTCTCGAAACCGTTTTGGTGGATCTGGTTCGATCTCTGGTTTACTCTGCGACATGGCCGCTCAACTTCCGGTTAGCATATGGTCCGTTATGTGCCTTCCGGCGTATAAACAGGTGAAGCTGATCGGCAAGTATGAAAGCTTTTTGAGGATTATTGAAAAACGATAATTATTTGTTGACAGTCGAATAGTCCGGGCGTAAAGCGACGATCCTAGGTTATGAGGTTTCTATGAAACAAGCGGGTATAGTTTTGGGGTTCTTGGCATTGGGCGCGTGTTCTAGCGTTCCGAGTATGCCGAGCCTTGCCGGACAACCAGAAGCAATATTCCCGGTTGCACCGGATGCGCCAGACGTGTGGGCCGCATCAGGCGTTGCAGGCGAAAGCCCTAAAGCTGACTGGCTCAGCCAATTTGACGATGAGATGCTGATCGATTTGGTCAATGAAGCTCTAGCGGCCAACCCGTCCATTCGCTCTCAATTCTACGCCGTCGAAGCCACGCGCGCCCAGGCGCGCAGCACATACGGCCGGTCCTTGCCGAGCCTGTCCGGGTCAGCGTCTGCTGGGGGCACCAGTAATTACATTGAATCAATCGATAGCCGAATCGATGATCCAACGTTCGGCGTTGGGTTGGATTTGAACTGGGATATCGATATCTGGGGGCGCCTGCGCGCTGGAAACACAGCCGCTGAGGCGGATCTTGCTGCCAGCGAAGCCGACCTTGCCTCTGCTCGCTTGGTTTTGGCGGCTCAAACGGCAACGGCTTGGTTCGATCTGAATGCGGCGCTTGCCCAAGAACGCGTCGCGGTTGAAACCTTTGAGGCACGATCGCGCGCGCTTGAGCTAACCGAGCGACGTCTATCGCGCGGCCTCGCAAACGCGCTTGATGTCCGCACCGCACGCACAACGCAAGCGTCGGCAGAAGCCTCGATTGCCGCGCAGCGTCAGGCGAGCCAGAACGCGACACGGCGTCTCGAAATTCTGCTTGGTCGCTACCCAAGCGCCGAACTAGATGCCATGGCTGTTTTGCCAGAATTGAGCGCCATTCCGCCGTCTGGCAACCCGACCTTGTTGCTCACACGCCGTCCGGATATCGCCGCCGCAGAAGCGCGCGTAACCGCAGCTGGATTGCGGGCTGAACAAGCGCGTCTTGCAATGCTGCCTGGCTTGCGTCTTACCGGTTCCGTTTCGACAACTGAGACTGATATTTCTGATGCCTTAGATCCGACGCGCGTTGCGGCTCGTCTGGTCGCCGGCTTGGCGGCGCCCATCTTTAACGGCGGGTCCCTCGATGCAGATCGTGACGCAGCCGTTGCGAGTGCGCGCGCTGCGGTCGAGAATTACGCCGCGACGACTCTAACAGCCTGGCGCGAGGTTGAAGACGCGATCGCCGCAGACACGCTTCTCGCTTTGCAAGAAGATGCGCAATTTCGAGCCCTGGAAGAAGCCCGCCTCGCCGAAGAATTGGCGATCCGACAGTATACCAATGGTCTGGTCTCGATCTTCAACCTGATTGATTCCCAAACACGTCGATTGAGCGCAGAAAGCAGTTTGATAAGCGCGCGCTCAGCAAGAGCTTCAAATCGTGTAAGTTTCCACCTCGCTCTTGGCGGAGGATTGCCGGTCCCAACCCCGGCCGCTCCAACAGCCGATAGCAATAGCAGCCCCGAAGAGGCAGTCCTCCCATGAGCCGTATCATTTCCATTTTTATCACAGTCGCAGTTTTGGCTGGCATGGCCGTAGTGGCGTTTATGACGGTTCAGATTTTGAAACCAGAGCCTGAGCAGGCTGAAGAAAAGTTTTCGGGACTTTCTGTTTTCTCTGAAGAAGTTCGCCAAGAAGACTTAGATTTCCACGTCACCGCGCAAGGTGAGGTTCGTCCGCAGCGAGAGATTGTTGTGGCACCTCAGATTGCCGGACGTATCGCATATGTGTCACCTGACTTTATCGATGGTGGCTTCATCCGCCGCGGCCAAGTCTTGGTCCGTCTCGAAGTCGCAATCTCAGCTTCCGCTTGCTCGCGTGCAAGGCGCTGTTCTGCACTCGCCACGCCTGATTGAGCGCGAACAACCG
>JBCBGJ010000333.1:0-3332 GCA_038526925.1 Pseudomonadota bacterium | reverse complement strand
CTTTACGAGCGCGCGATGCGCGGTGTTGAGGGCGACGTCTTGGAAATATTGGAAGCGCAAGGATCGGAGGTTTCTCCGGCGTTTCTCAGCCAATTCATAAATGATACTGTGAACACAATTGCCCGATACGACGGCGCAGAACTCATTCAGCCAACGGGCAGAAAAGCTGCGCTCGAAGAGGTTCTAGAGCAAATCGCCCGAACTCAACGCAAGCGAGAGCAGAGCGAGAGACTTAAAAAGTTCATGGAGGACTTAGCTGCGGCTGCGCGTGCTGCTGCGAACGAGAGGGATGCAGCGATGGAAGAAGCTCGTCTTGAGCGCGAGCGGCAAGAACTCGAAGAAAAACAAAAAGCCGAAGCTGAAGAGCGTCGCGGCAAGCTAGAGACGTGCTATGGCGCAATGGGGCCGGGCTGCGGAGTCTGGGCGGGCGAAGGTTTGCATAAAATTACGCTCTGCGGACCGAGCACGCTTAAAAGCATCGTGGATGGTCGCTATCAACTCAGCTGCGGCATCAACACGGGAAGCTGGGGCCATGACGAGTGCTGTACACTTGATGAGAATGGTCATTGGTGCTTCGGCCCAGGTCCGAGTACGGCGAGCTGCACCAGTGATTTCAATCGCGGCTTTGCGCGTATGCTGAGCCCGTTCCAGTGGGAACGACATGACATCGACCCGACGCGCAAGAACGGCTCGGGAAAAGTTGAGCGCGATTTATATTGCGCCAAGCCAGGAACACCCATGTGGGCCTCAGAAGTGGGTTATTGTTGCTCAGGCAGCGGACGGGAGTTCAATTTTTGGGACGGCCTAGCCTTTGTGAATGATCACGGTCTCTGGGGCACCGCCATTCCGAACGCTCGGATTTGCAAATAGCGACAAATTCTTCCGGTCTATCGAGCACGAACGCGCGGTTTACCAATTAATGGCTAAGCTGAACTGTAAGCGGCCGATGGACCGGAAGAGATGACTGAAGCTGTTCGCGAAACAGACCTTTACGAGCCGGTAAAACGGTTCCTGGAAGGGCAAGGCTATGCTGTTAAGGGTGAGATTGGCGCCGTTGACGTTGTGGCCTGCCGCGGTGACGAGACGCCGGTTTTGGTTGAGCTGAAAACCACCTTCTCACTCTCTCTGTTTCATCAAGCGATTGAACGGCTCGCGGTATCTGAATTGATTTACATTGCCGTCCCTCACAAACCTGGAAAGGTTTTTCTGAGGTCCCTGAAACGCAACGTCGCTCTCTGCCGAAGGCTCGGTATTGGTCTTCTCACCATTCGGCTTAAGGACGGATTTGTTTATCCTCATGCGGATCCAGGGCCTTATCAACCGCGACGCTCAAACGTGAAAAAGCAAAGGCTACTGAAAGAGTTTGCGAAACGAACAGGTGATCCAAATTCAGGCGGCGCGACCCGGCGAGGGCTTATCACAGCTTATCGGCAGGATGCCCTGCGTTGTCTGACTTATCTCGACGCAAATGGAGCCACGAAAGCGGCGATAGTCGCTGAGGCGACTGGCGTTGAAACGGCCCGCCGGATTATGGCGGACAATCACTATGGCTGGTTCGAACGGGTGAAAACGGGCGTTTATTCATGCACGTCCCAAGGCGAAATGGCTAAGCAAGACTATCAAACCGAACTCGATAATTTAGCGAAGCGATCTTCTAAGTGTTCATAGACAAGAGCGCATCGCCCTTATTTTATTTCAACTGAGTTGCGTGCGATTTGCGCGATCGGCAAACCAAACTGTTTCCCCCGCGTGCCTACTTGTGGTTCGAATGATCCCGGCTACAAAATGCCCCCAGATATTTTGGAGGAAATCCCGTGCATACAGATACATCAGACCTGTTCGACCTAGCCATGTCTGAGCAAGCCCGGCCGCTTATGGACGCTGTGCTCAAGCACATTGAAGACAATGTGGTCCCGATCAGCGAAGAGTTCTTCGCGTTAGACAAAGAGAAAGAGGATCGCTGGTCGTGGCACCCGCGCCAGCTGGAGCTTCTTGAAGGGGCAAAGAACAAGGCTAAAGAGTCGGGCCTTTGGAATTTTTTCTTGCCCGAGACTGAATATGGCACCGGCCTGACCAATCTTGATTATGCTTATATCGCGGCTGAACTCGGCAAATATCCACTTGCCTCAGAATCGTTGAATTGCAGTGCACCAGACACAGGAAATATGGAAGTTTTGGAGCGCGTAGGGACACCAGAGCAACAAGAGAAGTGGCTGAAGCCACTGCTCAATGGCGAGATCCGTTCTGCCTATGCGATGACCGAACCTGCATTACCCTCTTCAGACGCTAAAAACATTTCGACCAGCGCAAAGCTCGAAAATGGCGAGTGGGTCATCAACGGGGAGAAGTTCTATATTTCCGGCGCTGGTGATCCGCGCTGCAAGATCATGATTGTTATGGTCAAAACCAATCCGGATGCCGCGCCACATAAACAGCAAAGCCAGATCTTAGTTCCTGTAGACACGCCCGGGGTGAAAATTCTCGAAGGCATGCAGGTGTTCGGAGAGGACCACGCTCCGCGCGGCCATATGCATATCGTGTTCGACAATGTTCGCGTGCCGGAAGAGAACATGTTGCTCGGAGAAGGGCGCGGCTTTGAAATTTCGCAGCTGCGCCTCGGGCCTGGCCGCATCCACCATTGCATGCGCTCAATTGGTAAAGCCGAACGCGCGCTCGAACTTATGGTCAAACGTGGGTCAACGCGGGAAGCCTTCGGTCGTCCGCTGATCAAGCTCGGCGGTAACCTTGAGAAAGTTTCGCGCGCGCGAATTGAGATTAATGCGATGCGCCTCGCTGTCCTTCAAGCGGCGAAGGCTATGGACGTGCTCGGCAATAAGGAAGCCCGCGTCTATGTGAGTGCAGTCAAAGCTATGGTGCCGGAGAAAGTGTGTCAGATCATCGATGACGCCATCCAGATCCATGGTGCAACCGGCATTTCGCAATGGAGTCCGCTCGCAGGACTATACACCGATATGCGACACTTGCGTTTTGCAGATGGCCCCGACGAAGTGCACCATATGGTTGTCGGCCGCGCAGAAGTTCAGCGCTACGGGCTCTGGTAAGCTTATCAATTATTCAACTCGGACTGCGCCCGACCAAGATCGGGCGCATCTGCCTGGAGATTACTGGTTCGCTTGAATCAAGCGAATGAGTTCGCCGAGCATAACATCTTTCTCACCGCGAACAGCGGGGACCGGGATCGAAACATCCGGTGTGACCGGATGGGTTTTCGTTTCGCCATTGGGACGAATGATATGAGCTTTGGGATATCCGACTTTGAATTCAGAGTTGGGAAGGAAAAAGTGCTCCATCGCCCCATAAGTCGTCGCCAT
>JBCBGJ010000332.1:0-3335 GCA_038526925.1 Pseudomonadota bacterium | reverse complement strand
CTTCGGTCCAATGAAAATTCAGGAGGCCGAAGCGCGGAAGCGGCGTTCGAGCAAGCCTAAAAGCGGGATATTGCTCGAAATTCTTGCTTGCATCTACGGACGTCTCTGGGCAACGTGCGCCGTAATAAATGCAACGGGGAGACCAAGCATATGGATGTACAAGGCGACATGCTACGTATCAATTTCGAACTCGGTCCAAAAGACATCGAGTATTTCCGCAACCGCCTCTCAAAGGCGCGCAAAAACCGCGCGCTTAAAGATGATGATCGCGTGATCCTCGCGGCAGAGGCTTTGGCCGTCAAAGCGCTTGAGAGCGATCCGCCGACTTTCGTGGTGTCGCGCATGCTGACCCTGCAAAACATGGTCGATATGCTGAAAGACCGCGATTGGAACCTCGAGAATGATGATCGTGATCGCGTTCTAGAAGTCCTCGCCTATTTCGCCGACCCGAATGATATCATCCCAGACGATCTGCCAGGTATTGGGTTCCTTGATGACACGATCATGGTCGATCTCGCGTCTATGGACTTGCAGCCAGAGCTGGAGGCCTATGCTGAGTTTTGTGAAAACCGCAAAGAGCTCGAAGCCAAGGATGCCGAAGCGCAGCCGCTGAAAGTGGCGCGCGATGAGCTGCAGTCACGAATGCGTCGTCGCCGTCGTCGTCGCTCGGGCGGCGCCGCTGGCACGGACATCATTACCTCGCTCTTCCACGCGGGTTAATCGCAAACCCAGATCAAAAAAACCCCGGGCGCTGTTGGCGTCCGGGGTTTTTCTATGTTCGTTTATGAGCTGGCTTAGCCCATATTCATATCCATCGCACCAAGATATTCGCGCTTACCAATCGGAACGCCCTTTTGGCGCAGCAGATTGTAGGCGGTGGTCATGTGGAAGAAGAAATTCGGCATCGCAAACGACGTTAAGAAGCCGAGGCCTTTGAAGGGCAGCTTGAAGTCTCCGAGTACGAACACGAGATCTTTGTCCATCAGCCCATCAAGCTCAGCCGGATCAATCGCTTTTAGCTGTTCGATCGTATCCTTGAGCATGGTTTCGAGCTGCGCATAGGAGTCGACGTCCATCGCTCCGGGAGGGCCGGCCTGCCCGGCGCGCACCGCTTCGATATTGCCATAGCTTGAGTGGCATACCGCGCGGATCTGAAACGAAAAGGGCAGCATGTCCTCGATCAGCTTTTCATTGATGAACGCATCCGCGCCATCACCAAGATACTCGCGCCCAGCGGTCATAATGCCAACCAAGGCCTCTGCCTGGCGGATCATCACGCCAATCGTCGATTTGTAGATAGGGGTCGTCATATAGCAGGTTCCTCCAGCCGAGATGTTTCAAGGCATTTGGGGGAGTAGAGCGGTTTGGGCAAGACCGAATTTGTCTAGCAACCGCTACGCTTTGAACGATTTGGATCGCTTAAGAGAGGACCTAGGGTTTCGGTCCAGATCGCATAACCGTCCAAATTCATGTGAAGCTGGTCAGAAATGAAGATCTGCTTTGGGGTGTCGGCCTCCATCATAGGGGCGGCGATATCCACAAAGATCAGATCATCGCGGGTTTCAGCCGCTGCCTTGATCAGTGCATTGGCCTCAGTTTGCGCGCCGAGTTCTGAGATCCGGGCGAAGGACGGTTTGATCGACAGGAAGTAAACCGGGGTGTCGCCGAGCCGCTCCGTTTTCATATCCATGAAGACCGAAAAACGCTCCGCCACTTCGGCGGGACTAGCGCCCGCATTCAAGTCATTCTCGCCGGCGTAGAAGATGATCTCGCTCGGCTTGTGCTGGGTCAGCAGCAAGTCAAAATACCCGATCACATGCGTGATTTCCGAGCCGCCAAACCCGCGATTGAGCGCATTCAGGTCGGGAAAGTCGTCATCTAAGTTGAACCAAAAGCGGATACTGGAACTGCCTGTAAACACGCTCCGGCACGTCGTGGGCGTGAAGACCTCGTCTTGCACAAAAAAATTGTAGATTTCGGTCGCAAAAGGCGCATCTGGCCCGAATGCGATCGGATCGGTAGACACCGCGGAGATCTCTACGGGCGCGTCCGGTACCGCGGGCGCAGGTTGCGTGGTGGCACAAGCTGTCACCAGCGGAAGACCAAACAGCGCCGCCGTGAACGCGCGGATTAAGGGGCGTTTTGTGTTGGTCATATGGGAGGCGCCTCCAGTCGAGATGTTTCAAGGTTTCTGGGGGAACATTGCGCTTAGGGCAAGTCGCAGTCGTGATCTGGTTGATGATCAAGCTCCTGCAAAGGCAATTGCACTGACCACCAACAGGAAGTAACCGCCAAAATGCTTGCCCCGGGTGCTCCACATGTTTCCGAAAGCACCGCTCAGCAACATGGCGACGATCGTATAGACGACCCATCTCC
Source organism: Pseudomonadota bacterium (assembly GCA_038526925.1). Classification (GTDB taxonomy): domain Bacteria; phylum Pseudomonadota; class Alphaproteobacteria; order Caulobacterales; family Hyphomonadaceae; genus Henriciella. The sequence continues at coordinate 959 of JBCBGJ010000332.1, read as the reverse complement.
GGATCTCGCCTTCAAACACGTGCGGCGCTGCGATCAAGATCAGGCCGCCAATGAACCAGTAAACGGCCGATAGAAACATAATGGCGTGCAAGATCCGTTTGGCGTCGACAGTGGGCGCCGTGCTCGGGCCGACGACCTGGGTCGTGCCAAGATAGCCATGTATAATTGCGATGAAGACAGTCAGCCCGCCCGCGAGATAGAGAAAAATGTCGGTCATAAGCCCCTCCGTGTTGCGGGGAGTTAGGACTCACTTGTCCTGCAATGGCAGGCGCCCAAACGCCGCGCGACGCTTTGTCAGTTGTGACGTGAGTATGCGTCGCGATCTGTCAAAACTTGGAACGTCGCCAAGGCGTTGCGGCAACCTGCCAACCATCCTGATAGATGATTTGTCCGGGATTCCAGGTTTTGATCATGTCGATCCCATAGCCATAAGACTCTAGGTACGGCTTTATCGCCCAAATCCGCTGCATTGGCTCATGCGCGGAATCCTTAAACCAAAAAATGGCGCGATATTGCTGATCATTCAGATCCGGACTTCGCAGGTGTTGCTTTAACCAATCGAGATTTCTGCTGATCTCCCGGGAGTCATGAAGGCTTGTCTCATGGTGATCGCGTACTTCGAACGCGATTTGGAAAACGCCAAGCTTTGACGCTGTGCCAGCGCATGTCTGTCGACTTTGGAATCGCACATATTTCATAGCGAATCTCATTTTTTATCGCATGAGGAAACCGCATCAAACGCAACCAGTCTGTGCTGGGTGGAGCGCTGAGAAATCGAACCTCTCACTTCATGCGAATTGAAAGAATAGGGCTCTTATGCACGCGCAGAAGCGGGTGCTGCAGGACGGCTAAGAACAGCCGTAAAAGTAGAGCGTACTAATCATCATTGACCGCGCGCTTAAACGAACGCCTGGGCCAGCGCAAGCCGAAACTCAATCGGCTTACCTCTGTATTGAAAG
>JBCBGJ010000331.1:0-3345 GCA_038526925.1 Pseudomonadota bacterium | reverse complement strand
TTTGAGTAACGACCGAGAAAACTCGGTCGGCACTAAGATTCGATCATGTGTGCAATCGATGCTGATGCATTTAATGGTGGTTGAGATCGTATCACACTTAGATAAAAGGCCGGATGGTTGATCGCCTTCCACCTCTCAATGCCGTCCGAGTTTTCTCGGTCGTTACTCAAAAGCTCAATTTCGCGCGGGCCGCTGAAGAGTTAGGCGTCACGCAAAGCGCGGTCAGCAAGCAGATCCTGTTATTGGAAGACTATATCGGCACGACTTTGTTTGAGCGAAAAGCTCAAGGCGTGGAGTTGACGAGCGAAGGACGTGAACTCCGGGAAGCGGTTCTTCCTGCCATGGACCGTTTGGCTAACAGCTTCGAGCGGTACGCGCGTCGGCCCGCTCGCTCTTCAAGTGTTCGGCTGACGACAACCGCCTCTTTTGCTTCGCTCGTATTGATCCCGGCTTTAGAGGAGTTTGAACAAGAGCGCTCTGATATAGACATTGAAATTCTCGCGGGCGATCGCCTTTTCGATTTGGACCGAGAAGAAGTTGATTTCGCGATCCGATTTGGTCCAGGACCGTGGCCTGGGATGTCGGATCAGTTGCTCGGAGAACAGACTTTAACTCCGGTGGCATCCCCAACTTTGCTTGCGCTGCACGACAATGATATCGAGGCCCTGATGCAAGATGCCAGACGGATTCAAGTCTTCGCGAAAAATGAGTGGCTGGATGCGGAGTTCGGTCAGTCGTCGAAACGTCAAAGACCGCGACCAAACTTGGTGCTCGAGAACTTCCATGTCGCAGCGCATGCTGTTCGATTGGGGCATGGGGTCGGACTACTTCCAACCGTATTGCTCAAGGACGATCTTAACAGAACGACACTTCGCCAACTTGCCGATCCAATCTCATGGTCTGAGGGTTTTCACCTTCTTGCGCCGAACGCCCGACCTTTGTCGCAACCCGCGAAAGCCGTCGCAGATTGGGTCAAAACGCTCGCACAGTAGTTTTGTTCTTGGCTCACGCGCGAAATACTCGCGCCTCCTCCAAGTTAAAGCTGTGTAAGCAAAATTCGAAAACTCAGATGTCGGAATGCTCCCCTCTGGCGGTCAAGCCGTCCAGCCTTTGGCGTGGGCCTCGTGGAGGCCTCGATTGACGTGATGCGTCGATAGCCAACAGGAGCCGCGTTCCGACGCAACTAGGAGATGACCAATTGAACGAGGTATCCTTAGCGCCCAAACGCCATGACCCATTCCCTGTGGCGGAGCCATATCACGGGATCTACGCATACAGTGTTGAAGCCTCGGGCAATAGCTCAACGCTCTACGTGTCCGGCCAAGTCGGGGTAAGCCCAGAAGGCTCTCTAGATCCAGGTTTTTCGGGTCAATGCCGACAAGCATTTGAAAACCTATTTGCAATTTTGCGAACCGGAGGAATGTCACCTGGGGATCTCGTTAAGATGTCGTTCTTTCTGACACAACCCAGCGATATGGATAAACTGGTCGAGATCAGACGCGAGCTTATTGATGGCGTCAGACCCGCTGTGACAACGCTGTTTGTGAACGGGCTCGTTTCGCCCGATTGGCTCATTGAAATCGAAGCGATCGCAGTGAAAACGCCGCTGCCAAGAGGTTTGGGGCTCGCCAATTACTGATCCCGCTTCGGAAGTATTTGCGCGACTTCGGTGACCGCAGCAAATGGGCAAGACCGCGCCAAAAGCAGATGAGAGACGTGCGATGAGTAAATATGATTGGAAAGGGAGAGACGCGTCAGGTCATGAGAGAGATCAGCGCGGTTCCGGCCCACAGTCTAAACTGAACGTGTCGGACCTCTCACGGCACTTGCAAGAAGATATCGGTTGGCCCGACGCTAAAGTCGCCATTGGGCGGTTCCGAAATCGAAACCGCCGATCGAGTTTCGGCGCGCGCGTCTGGCAAGCGCTCAAAAAGCCCTTCCTGGAGCGCGCTCCATCGTTGAAAGAGAGTGAAATGGAAAACCCGGTAAACTTGGAGACAACGGCGAAATCAATAACGTCGTATTGGGATCAATTGACCATCGCAAACAGCAATGGCGCCCTGTTTAAACTCGCTAGAGGAATGGGGTCCACCACATGGCATAAACATGAAGCAGAGGATGAAGCGTTCTACGTTTTAGACGGAGCGCTGACCATCCAGCTGCGCGATCGGGATGTTGTGCTCCATCGCGGCGACTTCTTCGTGGTTCCAAAAGGTGTCGAGCATTGTCCTCGAGTTGAGGAAGAGGTTTTTTTGTTGGTTGTCGGGACTTCTGTGACGTCAACGACTGAAGGCGGTAAGCCCGCATGGGGCGATGGCCAAGGCGGAGACATAACGTAATGCATATAGGTCTAATCGGAGGAATCGGACCGGCGGCGACCGATGTCTACTATCGCGGTCTGATTGCGCGTGCCGCACAATTTGCTGTGGATCTAGAATTGACCATCGTTCATGCCGATAGCCCCACACTTTTGTCGAACTTGGCCGCCGATGATCACGAGGCCCAAATCGCTATCTATAAGCGGTTGTCGGACCGATTGGTGCAGGCCGGGGCCGAGTGTGTTGCCGTCACATCTATCTCCGGACACTTTTGCGTCGATGGATTTCGAAAGATAGCGCCCATCGAGGTGCTTGATCTCACCGAAGCTTTGCGCGCGCATCTGGCGACGCTGGGTTTGAATCGGGTCGGACTACTTGGCACGAAAACGGTGATGGAGTCTGGCATGTATGGCAAGCTCGGCGATGTTGAGACGGTTGCGCCGAGTGGAGCGGCGCTTGCGAACGTCCACGAAGCTTATGTCGATTTGGCGCTGACGGCGACCGCGACTGATGCCCTGCGCGAAACACTTACGAATGCTGCTTCCCAAATGATGCAAGTCTATGGCGCGCAAGCGGTCTTGCTGGCCGGGACAGACCTTGGCCTTGCGATCAGGGAACAAGACTGTGGGTTTGCGATCGTGGATTGCGCCAACGTCCACATCGATGCAATCGCCGCGCGATTATAGCAGTAATCGCATTAGCTCAATTTGGCCCTTAGCGTTTAGCCAAGACTTCTTCGCGAGCATCTGTGGACGGCGGCCCCTTGGCAAGAGTTTTTAGTTGGTCATTTGCAGGTTGGCCGTTAGCGGGCATCTGTTCGGCCTGTTAGGGCGGCTTTCAGATGCCGCTGGCCATCATGCGTTCCGCAAGATGAGGTTCCTTACAAAAGGCCGCACTCAAAGGTGCTTGCTCGCAGGTGGATTGTCCTCACTTGTCTGAAACTACGGGTCTGCATGACCTCCTTATGCTCTCACCAATTTCGTTTGCGCCTGATCGGCGCGGCGATTGCATCGATGTGGACGTTGGC